>DATGJI010000029.1 GCA_035295225.1 Candidatus Eremiobacteraceae bacterium
CATTTGGCCCGGAATATTTTGCGTCGGTGCTCGCGCGAGCCGCAGATCTGGGCTGCAGCACACAGACGATGATCGCCACGCTGACCGCCGGCGCCGCGCAAGCGATCGCGCGCGCGATTCCGGCCGGGACGCAGCGCATCATCGTCAGCGGCGGCGGCGCGCGCAATCCCACGCTCTTGAGACACCTGCGCGACGCGCTTGCCGCGCGATTTCCGGCACCGCCGTTGTTGTCGAGTTCCGACGATTTCGGTTTGCCGGCCGATGCCAAGGAAGCGATGGCCTTTGCGTTCTTCGCCGTGGAGTGTCTGCGCGGCCGCAGTACTAATGTGCCGGCGGCGACCGGCGCTCGCAGATCTGCCGTGCTCGGCAAGATCGTGCCCGGCGAGAATTACGCGTTGCTGCTGCACGCGATCGCGATGCGGTGAGCGGCCGCAGCGGAGTTGCGATCGGCGTCGATGCCGGAGCAAGCTCCACGCTGGCGCTGCTCGTCGACGACTCGTGCCACGAAATCCGCCGTGCATCTGCGGGAGGCGCGAACGTTCGTGTCTTGGGTCGCGAACGTACCGCGGCGGAACTCCGCAAAGCGGTCGAGCCGCTTGCCGAGTGCGGTCCGGAGCTGCGCGCCATCTGCGTCGGCGCCGCCGGAGCGGGTCGCACCGACGATCGCAAAGCGATAGAAGACATCGTCCGCGCGATCGTGCCGCGCTGTGCAGAAGTCATCATCTGTCATGACGGCAAGATCGCGCTCGAAGCGTTCACGCACGTGAGGCCCGCACTCGCGATCATCGCCGGCACCGGCAGCTTCGTCTATGGAGAGGATCGGTTGGGTCGCGGTGTGCGCGGCGGCGGCTGGGGACCGGTCATCGGCGATCCTGGAAGCGGATACTCGCTCGGTCTGGCGGCGGTCCGTCATCTCTCGAATGCGCTCGACGGCGTCGCAGAGTCCGATGATCTCTCCGAAGCCGTCGCGGCGCAGCTCGGCGTTCGAGATTTTGCCGAACTCGTCGAGCTCGTGCAGCGTTGGCCGCCGGACATCGTACGGATCGCGGATCTCGCGAGACTCGTCGGTGATGCGAGCGCGCGCGGATCGCGCGCGGCGGCCGCGCTAACCGAAAGAGAATCGCGCGCCCTTTGTGCGATCGCAGAGAATGTGGCACGAGCGATCGGCGACGGAACCGAAACGGTGCCCGCGTGTCTCGCCGGCGGCGCCTATTCTGCGGTGCCGGAACTCCGCCGTTCCTTGACCGATCAGCTGCGCCGCGTGGGTGTCGAGGCGTCACGTCTAATGGTCGAACCCGCGCTTGGCGCCGCGCGGCTTGCGCTGTCCGCGAGACCCAAGGGATAGGCCCATCGAGTCCCAAGCTGGGACCTTTCGCGGATTGCCGCGTATCCCGATTTCCGCTATTGTCTAGTAATGCGGTAGAGTTACTAGAGAACTAGAGAATTGGGGCCTAGGTTAAGGACCGGCGGCCGCTCATTATGGCGCGCTTAACTTTTGGTTAACGACCTAAACGCCCGAGAGGAACGCCTCCGGGCTGCCAAAAGGAACCTTGCTGGGTAACTACCGTTTGCTTATCCGCACCGTCTACTTTTCTAGTAAAGGATGATCGTAACTGTGAAATACTGGATGCGATACGCGCTGGCGATATTGGTCTGCGTGCTCGCGATCGGGCGTGCGCTGCCGGCAGCCGCGGCCGATCCGAACAACCCCTTCGCCGATGTATCCCCCTCGGATCCGGCATATCTGGCCATCGTCCGGCTACACGACGCGGGCTATCTTCAAGGTTATCCGGACGGATATTTCCACGGCAAGCGACCGATCACGCGCTACGAGATGTCAATTCTCGTCGATCGCGTCGTGAGCGAGCTCGAGTTTCAGCTCGACAATCCGGCCGGCGCGATGAAGGTCACGCAACGGTCGGTCGCAGACGCGCGCCTGCTGCTCGATACCTACGGCACGCAGATCAATAATTTACAGAAGGCGCAAACCGCGCTGACGCAGCAGGTCTCAACGCTTGCGGCGACCGCTGACCGGACGCAAATACACCTGTACTCGTATGTGCGTGCGCCCGGAACGTACACGGAAACCGTCAGCGCGTTCAATAACAAGGGCGTGCCCTTTAAGGCCAACACCGCGGTGAGCGACGGCGTCAGCACGTACAACCAGGGCACGAACGCGCGAGGCACCGGGCTCGAAGTGATCAGGCTTATCATGAGCGGGAACGTGGACAAGCAGACGAGCTACGCGATCCGCCTCGAGAACAAGAACTACTTCGGCCAAGCGAACGTCAACGGGTTCGACAACGTGACGCCCACGACGAACAGCTACAACGACCAAGGCGTGCTGCGGCTCAACTACGCGTACATCAAATACAACTTCAAGAACTCGCCGCTTTACACGCTCGTCGGCAAGTATAGCGCGAGCGGAGATCTCGGCTTGACGTTCTCGAACGACTACTTCAACGGCGGACAGCTCGGCTTCAACGGCCGCGTGAACGGATTCTTCGGCTTCGGCCAGCAGAACGGTCCGGACCTCGGCAGCAACTTGCCGTTCGGCTACGTTCCGACCGGACTTGCGTCCACCGGCTCGTTACCGCACACGCAGTTCGCGTGGATGGGCCACGCGGGCTGGAGCGCGACCCCGAAACTCACGGTCGGAGCAGACATCCTCGATCAGTCGGCTCTGCCGCAGAAGATCTGGTCGACAGTGAAGCAGAACTTCTTGAGCTTCAACCAGCCGCTTGCGGCCGGATCGATAGCTGCCTCGTACAAGTTCTCACCCGAAGCGACACTGGCGGTCGAAGGGCTGCAGCGCTTCGGCAACGACCCGACGACGCACTCCGCCTGGATCGATAGCCGGGCCATCTGGGTGCAGGGCCTATTAGGCAACAGCGCCGCCGCCGACGGAAACTCGTATGCGGAAATCGGCTATGCGGGCACGGGCTACAACTCAGTCATCAACGGCAACACCGGCCTGAACGGCACGCCGTTCTACACCTACTACTACACCGGTCAGGCGAATGACCGCCGTATGACCTACGGCAGCATCTACCACTACGTCGGCAACACCGTCCGAGTCGGCGTGACATATCTCGACTGGGGACTGAACGTTCCGGAGCCGATCGTGCCCGGCACCGGCATTCCAAACGGCTCATACCTCTCGACCAACGACAACCGCGCGCTGTTCTTCAGCACGCAGCTGGTGTTCTGACCTCGGCAACCATCTCGATAATGTAGGGCGGACCTTTACGGTCCGCCTTACATTATCATATCCGAGAAGTGAGTCGATTGTTCTAATCCGTTGCGTTGAAGAGCCCGAGCGCGCCGGCATCTGCATCACCGAAGGAATGCGTCACAACCGGATACGTGCCGGCCTGTTGCACCGTGAACTCGACGACGGCGCCTCCGCCTGGCGGTATCGCGGTCGTCTGAATACCTTCGAGCTGATTCGACGGATTGCCATCCACGAGCACACGGCTCAAAATCGTCCCGACTATGTGGAACGCCGAGAAGTGGCTCGGGCCGGCATCAACGACGAATACTCTGACCGGCTGCCCGACCTTGATCTGCAGCGGATTCACGCGGTACCGGAATGCGAGACCATTGAAGGTCACGACATCCGCCATAGCGGTCTTCATCTTGGAGAGATCACCGTAGAATATTCCCGGCGCGCCCGGATAAGGCGACGGATAGAATTCGCTCTGCACGAGCACGAACGACCGGGCGTCCGAACCCCAACCGTCCTTTGGATCTACGATGACCGCGCCGTACATCCCGTTGCTGATGTGTGCAAGCACGGGCGGCGTTCCGCAGTGATAAAGAAATGCCCCCGGATAGCGAGCAACCCATGAGAAGTGGAGCGTCTTCCCGGGCTGCACCGTCTGATACGCGATATTCGGCGGGGCAAGCGCCGCGTGGAAATCGATCGAGTGGCCCATCATGGCTTTGTTCGTCAGCGTGACGTCGATCGTGTCACCGACTTGAGCATGGATCACCGGGCCCGGCACCGTGCCGTTGAAGGTCCAGGCTCTGTACTTCACGCCCGGCGCGATCTGGACCGTACGATCGAGCAATACAAGATTTACCGTAACGGTGTTGCCGCTCGGCAAAGGTGGAAGCGATTCGGGATTCGATTGCGGCGTTGGAACGGCGTACCCAGGTTCGGTCGTTGAAACTTCTGCGGTGACAGCGGGAACCCGAACGTCTGCCGGTGCGTCGGCTGAGGCGGATCGTCCGGAACATGCGGTCAAATACGCCAGTGCCACCGTCGATAGTAATGCTCCGATCGACGAGCGATTCATGAGGCGCCTTCTTTCAAGTTCCGACGTTGCGTTTGATAACGCTGCGACTGAACTGACGAAGTTTGCCGCCGCCGACATGCAAGTACCTGCCGACACCCAGGGCAGATGCGCCGAAAGTGGAACGCTGAGGAGCGTATGGCAGACCTGCCGCTCACCGAATCCACGAACGCGAAAACCGCAGATCTCGATCTGTTAGATACAAGCGAGATACTCCGACACATCAACGAAGAAGACGGCAAAGTCGCAATGGCCGTCGCGCTCGAAATCGGCGCGATCGCGTCCGCTGTTGATGCGATCGCAGCCCGCGTGCGCATCGGCGGAAAACTGCACTACTTCGGCGCCGGTTCGAGCGGCCGGACAGCCGTTCTCGATGCTGCCGAAATCCCACCCACTTTTTCAGCCAAGGACGTTGTGGTGGGCCATATCGCCGGCGGCGCGCGAGCGCTCACCGAGGCGGTCGAAGCATCCGAAGACGACGCCGCGGCCGGCGCCGCGGAAGTTGATCGCGAGGGGATCTCTGCACGAGATGCAGTCGTGGGTATATCGGCGAGCGGCGGTGCTGCGTACGTTGTCGGAGCACTTCAACGCGCACGCGATGCAGGCGCACTGACGGTCGCGCTTGTGAATACGCCGGATTCCAAGATCGCCGCCGCTGCGGATTTCGCGATCGTTGTACAAACGGGTCCGGAAGTACTGACCGGCTCCACGCGCATGAAGGCCGCAACGGCACAAAAACTTGTCCTGAACAGCATCAGCACGGCGGTGATGGTGAAGCTGGGCAAAGTGCACGGTAACCTCATGGTCGATCTGCACGCGAGCAACAAGAAACTGCGCGCGCGAGCGCAACGTATGGTGATGATGTTGAGCGGCGCATCGGCCGACGTCGCGAGCGCCGCACTGGAAGCAAATGAGTGGCACGTCAAGCCCGCAGTGGTTCAAATCGTGTCCGGCGTTCGAACCCCAGAGCAAGCAGCGGAAATATTGGCGGCCGCAGGCGGCAATTTGCGTGCGGTTCTCGAGCGCTATCCGCGGCAGGAATGACACGCTCCGCATCGAACCTAAGTTTCAGCCAGGAAGCAGCGTTGCCAAGGCGACGCGCTCCCGGGTTTTTTGTTTTGAAGGGGCCGACGCCAGTCGGCCCAGACGCTAGTCGGCTCTACCACGAGAACCTCATTCCGCGGTGCGGGCGAAGCGCACGCTCGCGACGCCGATGAGCACGGTACCAAGCGCGAAGACCGCGGTGATGGAAGGCCAGAGCGTATCCACGCCCGCGCCACGCAAAACGATGCCGCGCAGGATCTCGAGGAAGTACGTCAGCGGAATCGCAAAGCCGACCCATTGCATCACAAGCGGCATCGCGTCGCGTTCGAAGAAGAAACCCGAGAGCAAGATCGACGGCAGCATGACCGCAAACGACATCAGCATGGCTTGGGCCTGCGTCCGCGCGATCGTAGAGATCATCAAACCGAGCCCGAGCGCGGCCACCAAGAATCCGAGCGCGCAGAACAAGAGAAGAAGAAGACTTCCTGCGATAGGCACGCCGAAGACAAATCGCATCGCCGTCAATACCAACACGAAGTCGATGAATCCGATCGCGGCATACGGCGTGATCTTCCCCAGCATAAGACCTGTCGCGCCGATGGGCGTCACGAGCAGCTGATCGAGCGTACCGCGCTCGCGCTCTCCGACGATCGAGAGCGACGTGAGGAAGATCGTGATGATCTGCATGATCACCCCGATCAGTCCAGGCACCAAATAGTTCGCGCTCCGCAAACTCGGATTGAACAGCACCCGCGTTCGGACGTCCACGACCTGCGGCGCGATGCTCGCACGTCCGAGCTGTGCCGACAGCGCCTGACCGATCGCGCCGCTCGAGGCCAGCGCTTCCTGCGCGATGGATGAGTCGGAGCCATCGACGAGGACCTGCACCGTAGCCGGGCGTCCGAGACGCACATCAGCCGTGAAGTTCGGCGGAATATCCACGGCGACGCGCACGCGCCCGCCAACGATGCGCGATCGCAGGTCGGCTCGCGACGAAGCGCTGTAGACCAAGTCGAACTCATTGGAAGCGCGTAGCGCGTCGAGCAGCCGCACCGCGTCCGGACCGTGATCCTCATCGAAATATGCCGTGCCGATGTGCTCCACCCGCGTGTTGATCGCATAGCCGAAAAGTAGCAGTTGGACGATCGGCAGCATCAGCGCGAGGATCAGCGTCATCCGGTCATGCGTCACGTGGATGAGTTCCTTGAACAGCACGGCGCCGTAGCCGTGGAGGTTGAACGGCCGCCTCACGTCGAGCCTTTCGCGCGCGTGAGCGCCACGAAGACGTCCTCGAGCGACGGCTCGATGCGCTCCACGTGACCGACTGCGCCGCCGGAAACCGCGAGATCGTCGTGCACGCGAGTCTCGCTCGCGCTCGCATCGGCGACGATATGCAGATCCCGCCCGAAGATCGTGACATCGCGGACATAGCCGAGAGACCGGGCGCGCGCGAACGCCTGCATCACGTCGTGCGTCGAGACTTTATATCGAACGGTTCCAGGCGGATTGACGTCGGGCAGCGCGCGCAACTCGTCGAGCGTGCCGAGCGCGATGAGATCACCTTCGAAGATGTATCCCACCCGCGAACAACGCTCCGCCTCGTCCATATAGTGCGTGGTGACGAACAGCGTGACGCCTTCGCCCGCGAGCGTGAACAGCAGATCCCACAATTCGCGCCGCGCCACGGGATCGATGCCCGCGGTCGGTTCGTCCATGAAGATCACGCGCGGCTCGTGCAGTAAGGCGCACGCAAGCGCCAGCCGCTGCTTCCATCCGCCTGACAGCGTGTTCGCGGTATACGCGGCAAACGGTGTCAAGCCGGTCACGTCCATGACGGCCGATTTGCGCGTGCCTCGGCGGTCGGCGCTGAGGTCATACGCCCGCGCGTAGAACTCGAGATTCTGGTTCACGGTGAGGTCGCCGTACAGCGAAAATGATTGAGAGACATAACCGATCGAACGGCGCACGCCGTCGCCGTCGCGCTCGACGTCGAAACCGGCGACCGACGCGTCGCCGGCGCTCGGCTGCACGAGACCGCAGAGCATTTTGATCGTCGTGGATTTGCCGCTGCCGTTCGGGCCTAAGAATCCGAACACTGAGCCGGCCGAGACTTCAAAGGATACTGCGTTGACCACCGTGTGGCCGCCGTATCGCTTTGTGAGTTTCTCCGCGCGGATCGGAGCCGTCAAGGCAACGCGACGCTGGCCGTCGTCCCCGCGCGCACGACGCCATCGGGATCGTCGATCCGGATTTTGACGCCGAACGTCAGCGAGGCGCGATCTTCAGGCGTCTCCACGTCTCGCGGTGTGAACTGCGCGTCGGAATCTATTTGCTCGACCGTTCCGGCAAACGTGCGTCCACTCACGGCGTCGGATCGAACATCGACTTTGGCGCGGAGCGAAAAACGCCCGATATCGGCCTGATCGACATAGATACGGACGTACGGGTTGCGTCGCTCCTCGACGGTCGCGACACCGACGTTCGGTGCGATGATGTCACCCGGACGAAGGTCGATCGCGCTGATCGCGCCGTCGGCCGGCGCCCGAACGACGCACTGCGCCAGGCGCGCGGATTGGGCGGCGACTTGCGCCTGCGCTGCCTGCAGCGCGAAACGCGCGGCCGACAAGGTTTGGGGTCGGGTACCCGCGCGCACGGTCGCGGCGTGCGCGAGCGACGCCTGATAGGATTGTGCGGCAGCATTCGTCTGCTCCGGAACGTCAGCGCTTTCGACGACCGACGCTTGCGCGCGCGCGTCTTGCAGACGTGCTCGCGCACCAGCCGCAGCGGCGCGCGCCGACCGATACGCTGCGACAGCCTCGTCGGCCGCCTGCGCGGAGATCGCGCCTTGCGCGTACAGCGCGGTCTGGCGTTGCGCCGTTTTCTCCGCGAGGGCGGATTGCGCTGCCGCCTGACGGTAGGCATCGGCCGCCGAGCGCGCCGACGCGCGGGCCGAAGCGATGCGCCCGCGGGTTCCAAGCAACGCCTGCTCGTACACTGCGAGCGATTGCGCGGCCTGCGCATTGGCTTGCGAGATTTCGCTTTCGAGCGGGCCGGCGGCGAGATCGTCATAGTTCGCCGCCGCTTGACGCTCTTGCGCCTGCGCGGCTGCGACCGCCGCTCGCTCGTCGGCATCGTCGAACGTGACAAGAACTTGGCCCGCGCGAACGCTGTCGCCGGCCGAGACACGAACCGAGGTGACGCGCCCGCCGACCGTGCTGCCGACAAGCGCCGAATCTCTGACAACCGTGCCGCTGAAGGGGAACCGATCGCTGCGACTGCATGCCGTCGCCGCGCATGCCGCGAGGATGACGATAAGAGAGATCGCGCGCGGTGCGGTCATGCGCCGTCGTTCGCGCCGCCGCCGTCCGATTCTTCGTCGCGGCGAGGTCAGGGCTTAGCGTTGCGAGGCTAGGGTTTCGCGCGTTCGGCGTTATATGTCTTGACGAACCCGGCGAAACTCGAA
This sequence comes from Candidatus Eremiobacteraceae bacterium, assembly GCA_035295225.1. Lineage (NCBI taxonomy): Bacteria > Bacillati > Vulcanimicrobiota > Vulcanimicrobiia > Candidatus Eremiobacterales > Candidatus Eremiobacteraceae > Candidatus Eremiobacteraceae bacterium. Next base: position 8,806 of record DATGJI010000029.1, read on the forward strand.
GCCGTGATCGCCTTGCCGAACAGATACCCTTGCGCCGAATCGCAGCCTTCGGCTTGCAGCCAGCGCGCCTGTTCGAGCGACTCCACACCTTCGGCGTGCACCTCACGCCCGGTGCACAGCGCGAACGCGATGATGGCGCGGACTATCGAGGCATCGTTGTTGTCGGTCGGAATCCCGCCCACAAAAGAGCGGTCGATCTTGATGATGTCGACCGGCAGACTCTTCAAGTACGCGAGCGACGAGTAGCCGGTCCCGAAATCATCGAGTGCGATCCGCACGCCCAACTTGCGTAGTTCGCCTAAGACGATCTGCACGGTGCCCGGATGCTGCATCGCCACCGCCTCGGTGATCTCGATGCCGATCTTCGCTGCGCTCACGCCCGCCTGGGCGATGGCCGCAGCCATCTGACGGACGAAGAGCGGCGATTGAAAGTGCTTGGCCGAGACGTTGAGCGTCACGCGCAGATCCAGGCCTTCGTCCTCCCAGATCCGGCATTGCCGGCATGCCTCTCGCATGACCCACGCGCCGATGGGGATCATGAGGCCCGACTCCTCCGCAGCAGCGATGAAGTCGTTCGGCATCACGAGACCGCGTTTCGGATGATTCCATCGGATCAAGCCTTCTGCGCCGATGATAGATCCGGTCGAAAGGTTGGCGAGAGGCTGATACTGGAGCACGAACTCTTGACGATCGAGCGCGCCGCGAAGCGCCTCGTGCAAGACGCGCCGCGCTTCCAGATTCGCGCTGATCTCGGCGCTGAAGAAGCAGATCGTCCCTGGGCCCGCTTTCTTCGCCCGCGCGAGCGCTTCGCGCGCGTTCGCCTCGAACGCCTCGCGGTCGTCGGCATCGCCGGGGTAGAGCGCGACCCCCACGCATGCCGTGATCGAAATCTGATGGCCTTCGACGTCGAACGGCCTGCCAAGCGCGTCGGCGATCGCCTTCGCCTGCCGCTCGTAGTCAGCCGTCGTGGAGCCTGTCGCAAGCACGCAGAACTGGTCCCCGTCCATGCGCGCGATCAAGTCGGCGCTCGGCGCGACCTCGCGCAATCGGCCCGCGACCTCGACAAGCACGGCGTCGCCGACGGCGCGGTTGATGTCGTTCACGCGCTTCAGGCCGTCGAGTCCGGCGAGGAAAAGTCCGAATCGATCGGTGCGATGGGCTGACGCCGCGAAGCGTTCCTTTAGGCGCGCGATGCAGAACGCGCGATTGGGCAATCCGGTGAGGTCGTCCTCAAAAGCGATCTTGGTCAGCGCCGTCGCGCGTTCACCCTGCGTGGCCAATCGGGCCACGCAATCGGCCAAGAGCTCGACGTAGAGCACGTCGTCGACCGAGAAGTCGTTGGCGCGGGCCGCGTTGGCGCCGAACGTCAAGATATATTCCTTGCCGCCGCTCGCGAACGTGGTGCCGATCGACGCGCCGCGTCCGTTCGCCTCGCCGCGAAGCTGTATCGTGCCCTGAGCCGCGGCGACCGTGCCGGAGAACGTCGCGCGTAGTGCCACGCGCGTTCCGGGTTCGCGTTCTTTATCTTCCGGCAGCGCCGCGTCGAGGACGAAAAACGTATCTTCTCTATGACCGAGTGCCGCAAAGTCTAAGCCGAGCTCGCGACGGCCTTCTTCCATCACTGCGATCATCTGCGCGCTCGGATCGAGATCCGAGCGGATGCTCAAGCGCCAGAGTGCGTCGAAGCGATCCTTGCGGATCGTCGTGCTTGCTTTGTCACGCAGGGACCAGAGATACATCGGCGGACCGCCGCCGTTGACCTCGACGACTGCCGCGTCAAGTCCGAACGCGTCGCCGTTCTTGCGAAGACCGACGCCCATGAAACCTGCAGCCGGTATGACCGCGACCGCCCGTCCACGATCCTCGACGACCGCGCCTATTTTCCGCCCGACAAGCGCCGCCGAATCGTAGCCGAACAGCGATGCGGCGGCCGGGCTGCATATGGTGATGTTGCCCTGCAGATCAGTGACGATATAGCTCTCTACGCCCGAATCATGAATGATTCGAGCACCTGCCGACTGGTCGGTCCTCTCGATGGTCTTTTTCACGCGCTCCGTCTTCGCACCCCGAGTTCATTATCGGCCGGACGGAGGCGGGCACCTAGGTCGCGGGCGGCTGGCAGACCTCCACGAGGGTGCCGCCCGTCGAGCTGGGGTGGATGAATGCGATAAGGTTGCCGTGTGCGCCGCGCCTAGGCCGCTCATCGATCAGCCGTATGCCCGCTTGGGCGAGGCGGACAAGTTCTGCTTCGATATCGGTGACGCGGTAGGCGACATGGTGCAGCCGCGTGCGACGATCGCCGCGAAAGCGTTCGAGCGCCGACTTTGGATCTATCGGCTTCAGCAATTCGATCGTCGCGTCTCCCGCGGACATCCCGACGATGTCCACGCCCTGATCGGCGACACGTTCGCGGTAGCGAACATCGAATCCGAGCAGCGCGTAAAGTTTTTCTGCCTCCTCGAGATCCGCGACGACGAGCGCGACGTGGTCCATCGAGCGGCCGTTCATCGCACGTCGGCCGCCGGGCGGTGCGCGGAGAATATCTCACGCAAAGCGTCGCAGACCTCGCCGAGCGTGCAGCCGTCGTCCACAGCCGCGATGAACGCCGGCATGAGCGGCGCGCCGGAAGCTGCCGCGACCTTGACCTCGGCGAGCCGGTCGGCGACGAGCTGTCCGTCTCGGCGCGCGCGGAACGCGGCGAGCGCGCCGGTTTGAGCGCGCTCGAAAGCGGGATCGATGCGCAGGACTTCAACCGCTCCGCCCGCCTCGGATACGTCGGGATCCACGAACGCGTTGACGCCGACGATCGCATCTTCGCCCGCCTCAACGCGCCGCTGCGCCCGATACGCGCTGTCTGCGATCTGCGCTTGGACCCAGCCGCTCTCGATCGCAGCAACCGCGCCGCCGCGTTGCTCGACTTCCGCCATGATCGACGACGCGGACGCAGCGATATCCGCCGTCATGCGCTCGACGTAGTAGGAACCGCCCAATGGATCCGCGGTGTCGACGACGCCGCTCTCATGAGCGATGATCTGCTGCGTACGCAATGCGAGTTTGGCGGCTGCGCGCGTCGGCAGACCAAGCGCTTCGTCTTTGCCATTTGTGTGGAGCGATTGCGTGCCTCCGAGAACGGCGGCGAGCGCCTGCAGCGCGACGCGGACGACGTTGTTATCCGGCTCCTGCGCGGCGAGCGTGGATCCGCCGGTCTGCGTGTGGAATCGCATGAGCCACGATTTCGGCGACGCAGCCGCAAAGTCGTCGCGCACGATGTGCGCCCAGAGCATGCGAGCGGCGCGGAACTTGGCGATCTCCTCGAAGAAATTGTTGTGGGCGTTCCAGAAAAACGACATGCGAGGTGCGATGCTGTCGACCGGAAGTCCGCTGTCCACGGCAGCGCGCAGATACGCGCGAGCGTTTGCGAGCGTGAACGCGAGCTCTTGGGCGGCCGTCGCGCCGGCTTCGCGGATATGATAACCGCTGACGCTGATCGTGTTCCAACCCGGAACGTCCGACGCGCAATAGCGCATGAGGTCGGTGACGAGACGCATGGACGGCGCGGGCGGGAAGATGTACGTACCGCGGGCGGCATATTCTTTGAGGATATCGTTCTGCGATGTGCCTGAGAGTTTCGCAAACGGAATGCCCCGGCGCCGCGCGACGGCGAGATAGAACGCCAAGATCACTGCAGCCGGCGCGTTGATCGTCATGGAGACGCTTACTTCGTCGAGCGCGATGCCGTCGAACAGCGTGGCCATGTCGTCGACGGTGCAGATGGCGACGCCGGTCCGGCCGACTTCGCCGAGAGCGCGCGGCGAATCTGAGTCCATGCCCATTTGCGTGGGGAGATCGAAAGCCACCGAAAGACCGGACTGACCGCGCGCGCGCAAGTAGCGATAGCGTTCGTTCGACTCCTTGGCGGATGCGAATCCGGCGTACTGGCGCATCGTCCACAGCCGGCCGCGGTACATATCTTTTTGGATGCCGCGTGTGAACGGATATTCGCCGGGCGGCGGTTGACGATCGAGATCGAGATCCGAAACATTTGCGGATTCATAATATGGCTTGATCTCGATGCCGCTCTCAGTTGCGCGCCGTTCCATGCGGGGGACGTTCGGCCTGAGGCAGAATCGGCCTTCGCGGAACTCTCTGGTTCGGCGTCTTCTTCGCATGGGAAGGTAGCATGACAAATCGCATCAATCATCTCGCGGTGTTTGTCGCGGCCGTCGCATATTTCGCGTGGGGCGGGGTCTACTTCACGATCTTCAGCAATCAGTGGCTTGCGCTGACCGGTCTGACGAAGGCCGAAGCGGCACCGGCGGTCGTGCCGTACGTCTGCGCGTTTTTGATGGGGTGGCTCTTCAGCTACGGCGCGGCGATCGCGCTCGGCAAATCCCGAGAATCGAGCGCGGGCGACGGCGTCCGATTCGCCATCTTCATGTGCATCGTATTTTATGCGAGCACCGTTTTGACCACGTCGCTCTTCGAGCATCGCTCGCTCGGCTTGTGGGCATTTGATTCGGCGTACGTCCTCGTGGGTCAAGCGATCGCGAGCGCGATCGTGGGAGGGTGGCGCGCGAAGGCTTAAGCTCCTGCGCGATCGTCGAACGTGACGATCGGCGCGTCGCTCTCTATCGTCTCGCCAATTTTCACGTCGATGGATCGGATCGCGCCGGCGCGCGGTGAGACGATCTCATTCATCATCTTCATGGCTTCGACGATCGCGACGACTTGGTTCTCCGCGACCGTGTCGCCGGCTGAGACGCGCAGCTGGGCGATGATGCCGTGCATCGGCGAAAGAACGTGTTGGCTATCGGCAGAGCGGGCTTTCGAATGCGCGTCGCGGGCCGCGGATCTGCGCGCCGGTACCTGCGATCGCTTCGCCGTCGTCGCATCCTCCAGTCCATAGACCCGAACCGAGTACCGCTTGTCGTCGACTTCGACTGCGATCTCGCGCGGCGGACCGCTCGCTGAGATCGGCGCGTCGCTCTCGAAGGATTGCATCGATCCGTCTGTGCCGGAATCACGAGCGGCGTACGCCGCCGCAACGGCGCTGCCGCGCTCGCGCATGAAGCGTTCGATGGTCGGCGTGGCGTAGTCGCCGCGCTTGAATTCGTCATCATCGAGCAGCAACGCGACAAATGGAAGAGTCGTATCCACCCCCTCGACGCGGAATTCGCCGATCGCCCGTCGCAGGCGGGCGATGGCTTCCGGCCGATCCTGACCCCAGACGACGAGTTTGCAGAGCAGCGAATCGTACGATTCGGGAATCGTCCAACCTTTGAAGACACCGGAATCGACGCGGATGCCCGGGCCGCCCGGCTCCACGTAACGCGTGATCGTGCCGGGGCACGGGCGAAAATCGGCGTTCGGTGTCTCAGCGTTGACGCGCACTTCGATGGCGTGGCCGCGCGGCGCAAGCTGGCCCTGCGTGAACCAGAGCGGCTCGCCCGCGGCGATTCGGATTTGCGCTTTGACGAGATCGACGCCGTAGGTCATCTCGGTCACCGTATGCTCGACTTGAATGCGCGTGTTCATCTCCAAGAAGTAGAACTCATCGCCATCCACGAGGCACTCGATCGTACCTGCGCTGTCATAACCGATCGCGCTGCCGAGCTTGACCGCCGCGGCGTGCAGCCGCTGCCGCACCGTCGGCAAGATGCGGGCGGGCGTTTCTTCGACGACCTTTTGGTGGCGCCGCTGCAGCGAGCAGTCGCGCTCGCCGAGGTGGACGACGTTGCCGTGTTTGTCGCCAAGCACTTGGACCTCGACGTGCTTCGGGCGTTCGAGATAGCGTTCGACGTAGAGCGTGCCGTCGCCGAAATAGGCGGTGGCCTCTTTGCCGGCGAGCGAGAATGCGGCGTCGACGTCACCCGGTGCACGCGCGATCTTGAGCCCCTTACCGCCGCCGCCGGCGGATGCTTTGATCGCGATGGGATAGCCGACGTGTTCCGCCCAATCGCGCACGGCATCGGGTCCGGACACAGGCTCAATCGTGCCCGGCACGACGGGAACCCCGGTTTCGTGCGCGACCGCGCGCGCGGAGATCTTGTCGCCCATGCGCTTGATCGCGGCGGACGACGGACCGACGAAGCACAGGCCCGCCTCGACGCAGCGCGCTGCAAACCCCGCGTTCTCGGCGAGGAATCCGTAGCCGGGGTGAACGGCGTCGCAGCCGGTGCGCTCGGCGGCGCCGAGTATCTTGTCGATGTCGAGATATGATTGGGCCGCCGGAGCCGGACCGATATGTATCGCCTCATCGGCGGCCGCGACATGTGCGGCGAACCGGTCGGGCTCGGAATAGACCGCAACGCTTGCGATTCCGAGTTCGCGGCACGCGCGCATGACGCGGATCGCGATCTCGCCGCGGTTCGCGATCAGGATCTTCTTAATGGACACGGTCGTCGAGCGCCTCGCGCCGCGCAGTCGCCTCCCACGCCGATGGGCGCGGTTCGCTCGCGGGTGCGCGCTTGAGCAAGGTCTCGATCGCGAGCCGGATAGCCGACGCTTCGCCTACCGAGACCGGGCCGGCAACGTCGATGCGCACCGTCATAGCGGGATGTTGCCGTGGCGCCGTGCGGGCCGTGCAACGCGCTTGGTCCGCAGCATCTCGAGCGCGCCGATAAGCCTCGGCCGCGTCTCTGCGGGATCGATGACGTCGTCCAAGTATCCGCGTTCGGCCGCGATGTACGGATTGGCGAAGCGTTCGACGTACTCGTCGACGAGCTGCGTGGCGCGAACGGCAGGGTCCGACGCTTTTGCGATCTCGTCGCGGAACACGATCTTGACCGCGCCTTGCGGTCCCATGACCGCGATCTCCGCGGTGGGCCACGCGACGTTGAAGTCAGCCCGGATGTGCTTGCTGCACATGACGTCGTAGGCGCCGCCGTATGCCTTGCGCGTGATGACGGTGAGCTTCGGCACGGTCGCCTCTGCAAAGGCGTAGAGCAGCTTTGCGCCGTGTTTGATGATGCCGCCGAATTCTTGCGCCGCGCCGGGCAGAAACCCAGGCACGTCAACGAACACGACGATGGGGATGTTGAACGCGTCGCAGAAACGGACGAAACGCGCACCCTTTATGGACGAGGCGATGTCGAGCACGCCCGCAAGCACCTTCGGCTGATTTGCGACGATGCCGACGCTGCGGCCGCCGAGGCGCGCGAAACCGACGACGAGCGATCCGCCGTAGAGCGGTTGGACTTCGAGAAATTCGCCGTCGTCCACGATGCGATGCACGATGTCCGTCATGTCGTACGGGATGTTGGGTTCGGCGGGTATCACGTTCACGAGGTCTGGATCACGGCGTTGGGGATCGTCGCTCGTCGGCGCGAGGGGCGGATCGTCGAGATTGTTCTGCGGCAGAAATGAGAGGAGGTGGCGGATCTGTTCGAACGCATCCGCTTCATCGGCGCAGAGGAACTGCGCGACGCCGCTCTTCGCGTTGTGGGTGAGCGCGCCGCCGAGCTCCTCGAACGTCACATCTTCACCGGTGACGGTTTTGATGATCTCTGGCCCGGTGATGAACATCTGCGAGATCTTGTCAACCATCAAGATGAAGTCGGTGATGGCGGGGCTGTAGACGGCGCCGCCGGCGCACGGACCCGCTATCAGCGAGATCTGCGGAATGACTCCCGACGACTGGACATTGCGCCAGAATATTTCTGCGTAGCCGCCGAGGCTGACGACGCCTTCTTGAATACGGGCGCCGCCCGAATCGTTGATGCCGATCATCGGGCAACCGACCTTGAGCGCGAGATCCATGATCTTGCAGATCTTCTCGGCGTAGACTTCGCCGAGCGACCCGCCCATGACGGTGAAGTCCTGCGAGAAGATACAGACCTGCCGGCCGTCGATCGAACCATGTCCTGTGATGACGCCATCGCCGATGAACTTGACATCGCCCAGGCCGTACGCGTCGGACCGGTGCACGGCGAATGCGTCGGTCTCGACGAAACTGCCGGGGTCGAGCAAGGCTTCGATGCGCTCACGGGCGGTCAACTTTCCGCGGCCGTGCTGGCGCTCTATCGCGGCCTCTCCGGCGGGTGCCGCCGCTTCCGCGCGTTTACGCGCGAGAAGATCCATCTTCGCGTCGTGATTCATCGACGCGGGGTGTTCCTCGCCAGGGGTGCGCCTACCCGCCGAGCGAATCGAATCGAATGGCACGCGTTGTGTTGCTGCAGTTCGATACCGATCCCGGATGCGCCGACCACCGCGCGCTCGTCGCGAGTGTCTATCCGGAGTTCGCGGAAGCCGAGCCGCGCTGGCCGGTGTTCTTCGAAACGCTCGCACAGCAGCGTCCGGAGATCGTCGTGATTTCGTGCGGTAAGCTGCCGTCTCACGGCCGCGAAGCTGCGCGCTATATCAATGAAGGCTTCAACACGCGAAACATGGAGGTGCTGCTCATCGACGTGGAGCCGAGAGAACGTGCGCGTACGCGCGCGGCGGCGCCGGATTCGGAGATCGTCGATCGAGAACGTCTATCCGACGAGCTTCGTAGGCTGCTCGCCGATCAGCGCGCTACGACCGCGCGCGGCTGAGAACGTTCAGCGCCGTTCTCAACTGGACTGCATCGCCGTTCGCCACGTCGTCCGGGAACACGCCGCGCCGTTCGAGCGGGCGGCCGTCCGGGCCGCGAATGTCCATGGTGGCGACGCGCAATAGACCGCCGTCAGCGAGTGGAACCTCGGCGTCAACACCCATGACCTTGCCCGCCGTGCGCGTGCCGACGATGGTCGCGCGCCGGTAGAATTGCAGCGCGCGCGCGAGCGTTTCGGCGCCGCTCGACGTCGCCGAATCGACGAGTACGACGACGTTTCCCCGATACGCGGTGCCGGTGCTCGCGTCGGCGGTGAATGAGTAGGACTCGAAAGCAGGCCAGCGGCCGGTCGCGGTCGAGATCAGCGCTCCTCTTGGAAGAAATGCTCCGGCGGCCGCGTCTACCGAGGAGACCTGTCCGCCGGGATTGCCGCGCAGATCGAGAATCAACGCCGGCTTCCGTCCTTCGATTTCCAGTGCCCAACCTATCGCCGTCGACAAGTTGTCTGGAAACGATGCGATGCGGACATACCCGACGCGCGGCGTGAGATCGCGCCACGTGATCGTGGGCGCCCTCGAATCGAGTTCGTCGGCGCGAAGGTCCGCCGGCGAATAGACGGCCGTGTGGCTGTCTCCGAGCTGCGCGAGCATGGCGCGCAACAGCGCGTAGCGCGCAGCGGTCGTGGGAGCAGCTTCCACAAGCGGCCGATAGTGCGCGACGAGACTCATCCACGGGATTCCGTGGAACGTCGGGTCGACATAACGGTCTGTGACGGTATCGGCGACTGCATCGAATACGCGCCTACCGACCGGTTCGGCCTGGAGTTGAGCCCGGACGAGAAGGAGCGGCACGAGGATTGCGGCCGCGACCACGCATGCGACCACGCGTCTTCGCGCGATCCGGCGCCGATGGATCGGCCAGTACGGTACGGCCGAAAGTTCCCAGTTCACGCGCTTATCGTTCTCCGCCTGGCCACTTCGACGGCCGGGCGGGAACCCCCGCGCGCGCGTCGCAATGTAGCGGCTGTGACGGCTGCATATGAGGTTGAGAAATGATCACCCGCCGCCGCTGGGAGCGCGTGCGCGTCAAGCTCGATGTCGTCGTGTTTGACGCAAAAGGCGAGAAGATCACGACGGCGGCGACGAGCGACATCTGCGAATCGGGCATGGGCGTCACGAGTCCGCTGCCGCTCGAGGTGGGCGCGACCCAAGGCTTCACCGTGGCCGCGATCTTCCCGCAGCCGTACAAGGGGATCGTACGCTGGAGCACGCCGACGGGGCGGGGTACCGAGTGCAACGTCGGCATCGAGATCACCGGAGAAACGCGCGCGCAAGCCGATGCGCTGCGCGCCGCGGTCGCGCGCTGGCGCGCGCAAGTCTCGAAGGGCTTGCAACCCTAAAGGATGCTAGAAGGGGCCGACGTGAGTCGGCCTTCGCGTCGGCCCCTTCAAAGAAAACCGGGCCGACTAGCGTCGGCCCCTTCAGCAAATCGGCCCTTCAACAAGCCGCTTCAACAAATCATCTGGGGTAGAGCCATTGCTCGAGCGTTGTGTGGCGCACGCCGCTCTCGCCGCCGAGTTCGCGGCGAAGCTCGCCGAACGTGCAGCACGATTCGGCGACCGCATCGTGTTTGTGAATGCTCTCGTAATTTATCTGACGTGCGAATACGAACCCATCGTCTGCGACGTCAGCGAACGCATCGGCTGCGAAGCGCAGCATCTCGCGGACAACGTCCTCGACAAAGCGCGGCGTGGCATGCGCTTTGTTGACGACGAAGAGCTCATCCGGCCGCTTCAAAAGGTCGTACGTCTCAGAGGACATCGACTGCTCGACGATCTCCACGAGCATCGCGACATCCGCCGCGCGGTCAGCACCGATGAACAACGTTCCTCGGCCGCGCTGATTATGCGTGGCCACAGGCATGAGGCTGAGCAGCCGCTCGATCTCACCCGGTTCGACGCCGGCGGTCGCAAGGCGTGCGCGCGCGTCTTCAGCCACCATCGTCTGTGCGCACGGGCACGCGGTTATGCCTTCGGCCTCGACGCCGATGAGCCGGCGCCGATGACTGCTAGAAACGACCGCTCGGGCAAGGACCGTATAAAACTCGCGCGTGTCTTTCCCACCGGCCGGCGTCACGCGCGGCAGCGTGATCTCAGCGCGCGCCGTCACCTCGGCGCGTTCAGCGCGCTGGCTTTGCACGACGCGGTCGGCGATGGCGAGCGCAATTTCGTCGATGCCGCGCTCATCTGCAACGATGACGTCGGACAACGCATCCTCGAGATCTTGCGAGAACCGCGACATGTGGACGCCGCTGTGCTGCGCGTCGAGGTCGGCGAAGATATCGAACGTCGCGATCGTCGTGCGCAGGCCCGCGAACCCTGCGCCGAGGGTGACGAGCGACCGGACGCCGGTGACGCCCGCGCGGTTCAGCGCGAGCGAGACCGCGGGCCGCGATTCCTGAATATCCTTACGAACCCGCGTAAGGACGCCATCGCCGGAAAGTCGGACGCCGCTTGCATCGATCCGCGCAGCCAGCTCGCCCACCGACCGGCTCAAAACCGGGTGGCGCAGATCCGGCGCGATCTCGGCGAGGGGCACGAGCACGAACGCACGCTCGGCTAAGCCGGGGTGCGGGACTTGGACGTCGACGTCGTCGATCACGAGTTCATCGTACAGGAGCAGGTCTAAGTCGATCGCGCGAGGACCCAGCTTGCCGTTGCCCCGCCGTCCGACTGCGCGCTCCACGTCATGCAGCGCGGTGACGAGCGCATCCGGCGCCAGGGCCGTCGTCCCGATGCATGCGAGGTTGAGGAAATCCGGCTGTTCGCTCGTACCTACAGGCACGGTGTCGTACGGCGACGACACTCGGGAGACATCGACGAACTCGCGCAAGCGAGCGAGCGCTGCGGCGACGTTGCCGCGGCGGTCACCGATGTTCGATCCGATCGCGATCGCGACGTTGTGCTTTGCGTCATTCATCTCTCGATGCGGAAAGTTCGCACGAGCCCACGACCATCCCGTCATTATCCTTGACAATGTTGCATTGACGGCAGTATGATTTTCGTGAGCCTCAAGCGGGGGCCGCTCTACACGCACCGATCGGCGAGCGGGCGCACAACTGCCCGCATCCGAGTTGCGTAACCCGGGCGTAGCGATTGGGTATGATCCCCAATCGACCGAAAGCCGATGCGAATCCCCGTTTTTATCGGGCACCGGTGCAGCAAGGACCGGCACACGCTTGAGGCCATTCTCACCAACGTTTCAGTCCCGGGAGGGCCGTGCGGTCCTCTCTTTTCGCGTAGCGGGGCAACGGGCAGCGGATTTGAACGGAAGTGTCGAATACTTACGTATATAGTATAGGTCTGACGGGACGCGCGGCGCGCAAGCTCGTGCGGGATCCCGGGCCGAAGGAGTCACCGATCTTATGTCCATGTGGGAACCATTCACCGAGCGAGCGCGACGGAGCATCGTCTTAGCGCAAGAAGAAGCGCAGCGCCTCGGCAACAACTACATCGGAACCGAACACATCCTGTTAGGTATCATCAGCGAAGGCGAAAGCCTGGCCGCAAAAGTGCTCGAGACGCTTGGCGTCAACTTGGCCAAGGTCCGCGCCGAGGTCGAGGCTATCGTCGGCCGCGGCGGTCAGACCGTCCAACAGGAGATGGTGTTCACGCCGCGCGCGAAACGCGTCATTGAACTCGCCTTCGAAGAGGCGCGTCAGTTAAGCCACAACTATATCGGCACAGAGCACCTGCTGCTTGGCCTCATCCGCGAAGGCGAAGGCGTCGCCGCGCGCGTCCTGACGAACCTCGGCGTTGATCCCGCCAAAGTGCGCGTCCAGACCACATCGCTGCTCGGCGCCGAACAGCAAACCCAGAGCGGCCAGGCAAAGGGCAAGAGCAAAACGCCGACGCTCGACGCGTACGGCCGCGATCTCACCCAGCTCGCCCGCGAGGGTAAACTCGACCCGGTCATCGGCCGTGCCACCGAGATCGAGCGCGTCATCCAGATCCTCTCGCGCCGCACGAAGAACAACCCTGCGCTCATCGGCGAACCCGGCGTCGGCAAGACCGCGATCGCCGAAGGCCTCGCTCAGCGCGTGATCTCCGGCGACATACCGGACCTGTTACGCGACAAGCGCGTCATCACGCTCGATCTCGCCGGCCTCGTCGCCGGCACGAAGTATCGCGGCGAATTCGAAGAGCGCATGAAGCGCGTGATGGAAGAGATCCGCGGCGCCGCCGGCGAGATCATCCTCTTCATCGATGAGCTGCACACGCTCGTCGGCGCGGGTGCCGCCGAAGGCGCGATCGACGCGAGCAACATCATCAAGCCTGCGCTGGCGCGCGGCGAACTGCAATGCATCGGCGCGACGACGCTCAACGAGTTCCGCAAGCACATCGAAAAAGACTCGGCGCTCGAGCGCCG
>DATGJI010000030.1 GCA_035295225.1 Candidatus Eremiobacteraceae bacterium
CGAACTGACGCAAGGCGAATGGATCCATGTCGTCGCGTCCTACGATCCGGGCGATGCGAGCGATCCTGGTGCGGGCGTTTCGATCTACAAAAACGGCGTGTTGCGCGCAAGCCCGCTCACGTCGCGCGGCGCGCGCTATGCCTCGTACGATATCCACGCTTCACACGGCCGCGCGCCGCTGCGGCTCGGCACGCGCGACCTCGGCAGTTTCTTCGCTGGCGGTTTAGATGAGGTGGCGATCTACCCGCGCGTGCTCAGCGCCGAAGAAGTGGCAGACAATTTCGCCGGGGCCGCGCGTCAGTGAAAACCGGGTAGCGACGGCTTCAATACCATCAGCGCGACGGCGCCGAGCGGGAAGATCAGCGCGACCATGCCCCAGAAATTCCAACGGGCCGAGATGGTTTCGTAGCGCGTCTCGTCGAGCGTGCCCGACGTTGCGCCCTCGTCCGCCACCGCTTGCAGTTCATGCTGCGCGCGCGACACGGGGATAAACGCGAGTCCCGCGATCACGAACAGGATTATGGCCCAGAGCACCCAGCCGGTGCCGAGAATCGGAATCTGTTCGACGAGCGCGGTGGCAACGCCGGCGGCGACGAGCACGAGAATCGCCGGAATGGTGAATACCCGATCGGCGCCGACGATGCCGCGGATCGTGTGCGCCATGATGCGCGGATCGCGGCTGCGGTCGGCGATGACTTTCCAGAAGATGCCGACGGTTATGTTCCCCACGAACACGATGACCGCGATGACATGGATGAGCTTGAGCCAGACAAACATGGCGGGGCGTTCTCCGCGCCCGATATCCTGCGCCTCTTCACGAGGGGGAACGATGGAGGCCGACGCAAACATCTGGTCGATGCTCGCTCACGACATCGAAGCGTCGCACCGACGGGCCCCGTTACGCGGCCTGCACCTCAATCGGGTGGAAAGTCTGACCGACGGCGTCTTCGCCATCGCGATGACGATTTTGGTCTTCGACCTCAAGGGCGCGCCGATCGGCGCACGCGACGCAAACGGGCTGCTCGCATTCCTCGCGTCCGTCAACGACAATCTTATCAGTTATGTGGTCAGCTTCTTTCTGCTTGCGCTGTTCTGGTTCTACTATCACAAGCAATTGCACCGCATCGCGCGCGCGGACGACGGTCTCGTCTGGCTCAATATCGGATTTCTCTTCGTCGTGACGCTCGTGCCGTTCAGCGCGTATGTGTTGGGGAAATATTTCGGTGTGCCCCTGGCCAGTTTGATCTACTGCGGCAACATCGTCTTGGTCGGACTTTTTCAACTGCTCCACTGGCTGCATGCGATGCGCAAGGGGCTGCTCGATCCGCGCGTGACCGAGGAGATCCGCGTCGGCACGACGCTCCGCGTGGTGATCGTGCAGGGATGCTACATCTTAGCGTTCGTGATCGCGCTCGTGAACCCGTATGCATTCATGGTGGCGTTTTGGGTGATCCCGTTCGCGCTCACGGCATCGCGTCTATGGCTACGGAAGCGCTATGCGGCTACGCCTTAGCCGCGGCCAGCCGCTGGCGCTCGGCCATGCGCGCTTTCTTGCGCGCTTCTTCGTTGAGATAGCGCTTGCGCAGACGGATGTTCTTCGGTGTGACTTCCAAGAGCTCGTCGTCTTCGATGAACTCAAGCGCGCGCTCGAGCGACATCTCCTCGGGCGGCGGGAGGTTTGGGGCGTCGTCTGAGCCGGACGCGCGCATGTTCGTGAGTTTCTTCGCCTTGCAGACGTTGACGACGATGTCGTCTTCGGTCTTGCTGCGCCCCACGACCATGCCTTCGTAGACTTGCGTCTGCGGCGGAACAAAAAATGTGCCGCGCGCGAGAAGGTTGTCAAGCGCATATGCCGTGACCGTCCCCGTCTCGGCGCTGATGAGCGCGCCGACGTTGCGGCGCGGCATCTCTCCCCCCAAGGGCTGGTGATCGAAATACGTGTGATTGACGGTCGCCGTGCCGCGCGTGAGCGTCATCAGCTCGCCGCGCAAACCGAAGAGCAGCCGGGTCGGCATGGTGTACTCGAGACGGCGCTGCGATCCCATGGTCAGCATGTTGAGCATTTGCGCGCGGCGCCGGCCTAATGCCTCGATCACGGCGCCGGCATGCTCCTCGGCGACGTCAACCACGACATATTCCACCGGCTCCATCTTGACGCCGTCGCGTTCGACGACGACCACTTGCGGTTTGGAGACGCCGAGTTCGTACCCTTCGCGGCGCATGGTCTCGATCAGCACCGAGAGATGCAGCTCCCCGCGCCCGGAGATGCTGAACGTGTCGGGAGAGAGGATCGGCGCTAGCCGCAGCGCGACGTTGCTCTCGAGCTCGCGTTCGAGCCGCTCCTTGATATGGCGGCTTGTCAGATATTTGCCGTCGAGCCCGGCGAACGGACTCGTGTTGACCAAGATGTCGACCGCCACCGTGGGCTCGTCGACCAACACCGCATCGACCGCCTCAGGGTGCAAACCATCGGCAAGGGTATCGGCGATGTTCACGCCTTCCACGCCGGAGATGGCCACGATGTCGCCCGCGCGCGCTTCTTGAAGCTCGCGCCGCTGCAATCCGTAGAATTCAAGGATCTTCGTGACGCGGTGCGTCGTCGAACCGTCGCGATGCATGCGCGCGATCGAATCACCCGGATGCACGACACCGCGGAAGATCCGGCCGATCGCGATGCGCCCGACGTACTCGTTGTGGTCGATATTGGAGACGAGCATCTGGAACGGACCCTCGTCGTCGCCCGGCGGTTCAGGCACGTATTTGAGGATCGCATCCATCAGCGGAGCGAGATCCTTGCCGGGAACGGCGAGATCGGATGTCGCCAAGCCTTCGCGGGCCACGGCGAAGATCACCGGGAAATCCAGTTGGTGGTCGGCGCAGCCGATGTCGATGAACAGCGCCAGCACTTCGTCGAGCACCTCAAGCGGCCGTGCATCTTTGCGGTCGATTTTGTTGATGACGCAGACGACCGGAAGATCTTGCTCGAGCGCCTTCTTGAGAACGAAGCGCGTCTGCGGGAGCGGCCCTTCGGCCGCGTCGACGAGCAGCAGCACGCCGTTGACCATCTGCAGCACGCGCTCGACTTCGCCGCCGAAATCCGAGTGGCCGGGCGTGTCGACGATGTTGATCTTCGTCGCGCCCCACAGTATGCCGGTGTTCTTGGCGAGGATCGTGATGCCGCGTTCCCGCTCGATCGGATTGACGTCCATGATGCGTTCGCCCTGCGCGCTCGGATCGCGAAAGACGCCGGCTTGGCGAAGCATGCCGTCCACAAGCGTCGTCTTGCCGTGGTCGACGTGTGCGACGATAGCGATGTTGCGGATATCCGGTCGGGTGCGCATCTTATGAAGCATCTTCGCGAAACGGTCAACGCCGACCCGTCGAGACGCCGACAATAGTCGCGCGGTATCGTCTGTGCGGGCCTGCATGAAGTCGGCCCCTTCAGATGAAGTCGCCCCCTTCAGATGGAAGCGAAGAACATGGCGAACACTGACGGCGATAATGCCGCGCGGCAGGAACTGCGTCCCTATACCGGTGATGTCGCGCCCGACGCAGACCAAGCATACGATCCAAATCTCGATCCCACGGTCCGATCGATCGGCGTCATGGGCGCGGCAGGCGGTGAGCTGCTGCCGGCCGTGCGCGACCGCTGCTACGCGATCGGCGCCGCGATCGCGCGCAAGGGCTGCGTGCTGATCACGGGCGCGTGCCCAGGTTTGCCGTACGACGCGGCGCGCGGCGCCCGTGACGCGGGCGGACTGTCGATCGGCGTGTCACCGGCGCTTTCCCGAAGCGAGCACGTCACGAAGTACGAATCGCCGGTCGACGCCTACGACGTCATCATCTATACGGGCAGCGGGCTGATGGGACGCGAAGTCCACAACATCCATTCGTCCGACATCGTCATCATCGCGGGTGGCCGATCGGGCACGCTCGGCGAGTTCTGCATCGCGTACGACGAAGGCAAGCTCATTGGGGTCTTGTCGGATTCTGGCGGCGTCGCCGACGAACTCGACTCGATCGTGCCGAAATTGGGAAAAGTCACCGGCGCGCGCATCGTCTATGAATCCGACCCGGATACTTTGATAGACCGCTGCATCGCCGCATATCACGAGTCGCATTACCTGCGGCCATCAACCTTCGTCGAAGAAAAGACGACCTGACAGGAGCAGACGTGGCGAGTATTACGTTCATCGGGGCGGCGGGCGTCGTCACCGGAAGCAAACATCTTATCGAGACGACCGAGGGCCGGCGCGTCCTGCTCGACTGCGGGATGTATCAAGGCGAGAAGGACCTCGAAGCGCGCAATTGGACACCGCCGCCTGTCGACCCAAAAACCGTCGACGCGGTGATCCTCTCGCACGGTCATCTCGATCACTGCGGCTATCTACCGGCGCTCGTACAAGCAGGTTTCAAAGGGCCGATCCACACGACGCCTGCCACGATGGAAGTGGCATCGCTCGTCCTCTACGATTCCGCGCACTTGCAAGAAGACGAAGCGCAGCGCGCGGCCAAACACCCGAACCGCGGCCTTCATGCCACACCGCTCTACACCCAAGACGACGTGGACAAAGTCGTCGCACAATTCAAGCCCGCCGAGTACGGTGCGATGTGCGATGACATAGCCGGTCTTCGGTACCGGCTCAGCGATGCGGGCCATATCCTCGGCTCGGCGATCACCGAGCTCTGGTTCGATCAGCGCAAGTTGACGTTCACCGGCGACCTCGGACGTTATGGGCGGCCGCTGCTCAACGATCCGTCTCCGGTCGCGGAGAGCGATCTCGTGCTCGCAGAATCCACATATGGGGATCGCCTCCACCCCGCGTCGGATCCGCAAGTCGATCTCGGCAAAGTCATCAACGCTGCGATGGCGCGCAAAGGCGTGCTCGTCATACCGTCGTTTGCGGTCGGCCGGACGCAAGAGCTGCTCTATGCGATCGGACAGCTCCAGCGCGATTCGACAATTCCGGACGTGAACATATTCGTCGACAGCCCCATGGCGATCTCCGCCGACGCGATCATGGAGCGGCATCCCGAGGCGATGCGTTTCAATCCGAAAGCCCGCTTCGGCCCTGGCGACGAGAGCCTCGGTGCGCGCAATGTGAAGACAACGGTCGCATCGGCCGATTCGATCATGTTGAACGACATCCAAACCGGCGCGATTATCTTATCGGCGAGCGGCATGGCAAGCGGCGGGCGCATCCTGCACCACTTGCGCAATCGGTTACCGCGCCCGAACGACACGATCTGCTTCGTCGGATATCAGGCGTCCGGAACGCTCGGCAGTCTGTTGGAAGGCGGCGCGAAATCGGTACGCGTCTTGGGCGTGCCGGTCGACGTCAAAGCGAACGTCGTGCAGATCGACGGCTTCTCCGCACACGCCGATCGCGGCGAGCTGCTGCGCTGGTTCGCCAATTTTACCGGCAAGCCGCGCACGTATCTCGTGCACGCAGATCCGGCAGCCGCGCAATCGCTCGCCGACGCGATCGGGAAGAAGTACGGATTCACAGTGACGCCCGCGCACGCCGGCGAGCGCGTGGAGATCGTCTAAACCCCGGAGTTGTTGAAGGCGCCGACGTTAGTCGGCCCGCAAAATGAAAAGGGCAAGCATTGCTTGCCCTCCATCCGTTTTGCCGGATTTATGACTGGGTAAACATTATGGGCCGGTCGGGCGGCCTCTGTCCACGATCGACGAGCTCTCATCGCCGGTCTCGGCGACGATCGTGTCGGCAACCTGACGCATCACGCGTCGCCGCTCGTATTCGTTGACAACGTCCAGGCTGAGCACATCGTCGGGCGTCGGTTCGCGAAACACATCGGTCGGAAGCGTGATCATCGAGTACTCCTCAAATCAGCAATTGGCTTGCGGCCCTATCAAGTGGCTGCGTAGTAAGTTTCTTCTATCCACGCCAAAGCCATTTGAAACTTATTTCCCCATTATCGGGCGGGAATTTTGCTGTTCGGGACGCTTACCTGAAATGCTCGGTTACGATAGTCGTCGCGGCCGTGCGCGGATCGAGCTCTCGGCGCAGCACGGCGGCTAGTACCGGTTCCATCGAGCCGTTTCGCGACATCTGTTCGCTCACGATCGCGCCTACGCGGTGCTGGACCGCCTCAACGACTTCGGCGCGCAGCCGGTCGTGCGATCGGCCCATCCGCTCGTCGGCCTGCAGCACGCGGCGGTGTTCGAGGATGCGTTCCCAGAGCTCCGCGATACCGGTGCCGGCGGTCGCGACCGTTTGAATCACCGGCGGCTTCCAGCGGCGTCGCCGTTCTTCGGCGCCGCCGAGCGTCAGCATGATCTTCAAATCGCTAACGCTCTGATTCGCGCCGGGCCGGTCCGCCATGTTCACGACGAAGATGTCGGCGATTTCAAGTAAGCCGGCCTTAATAGTTTGTACGCCGTCACCCAATCCCGGCACGGTGACGACGACTACGGTGTCGGCGACCTTCATGATATCGAGTTCCACTTGGCCGACGCCGACGGTCTCGACGATGATGACGTCGCGGCCAAACGCGTCGAGGGCGCGGATGACATCGCGCGTCGTCGGAGCGAGTCCGCCCGCTTGTTTGCGCGAAGCCATGCTGCGGATGAACACACCGGTATCTCCGGCATGTCGCTGCATCCGCACGCGATCACCCAGCACCGCGCCGCCGGTGAACGGGCTCGACGGATCCACCGCGATGACGCCCACGGTCATGCCCTGATCGCGGATCACTTTCACCAGGACGTCGACGATCGTGCTTTTGCCGGCGCCAGGCGGCCCCGTGATACCGATGACGTGCGCATGGCCGGTCTTCGGATAGAGCACGGCGGCAAGCGCATCGGCCGCCGCTTCGTCGTTTTCGATTACGGTGATCGCCCGCGCAAGCGCGCGCCAATCGCCGCTGAGGACCCGCTTCGCAAGTTCGCGCCCGCGCTCCGCGGCATGCGCGTTCGGATCTCCGGTACCAGAATGCATCGCCTCGAAGTTCCGCCCACGAGCGGGGCGAGCCTGCGGCTCAAGCGCTCGATGCTGCGACGGCAAGCACGTATGTCGTGCGCGCGCGTCGTCTGAAGGGATTGACGGCAAATTCGGACTAGCCGTTCACCCCGTGCAGCGCTCCTCAATTGAACTCGCGATAAAGAAGCCGTTCGGCCTATTCTCAACCGTCATCTCGCACGGCTGGTATCAGACGCTGCCGTTTCGCTGGCAGCACGATCGCCGCGTTCTGCAGCGCGCCGAACGCCTTGATGACGGGCGAGTCATGCTGGTCGAGATGTCAGAGCAGCGGTCCGCAAAGCGGGGATATGTCGCGCTTCGCATCGACGTCGCAGGTGAGGGCGCGGACGAACCGGCCGTCGCAGCAGAAATCGCGCGCCGCTGCTCATCCATGCTGCACGCAGAAGAAGACCTGCGCGGTTTCTACGCGCTCTGCGCGACGCGCCCGGAACTCGCCGCCGCGCTGCGTCATGGCGCAGGACGATGCATGCGCGCCTCGTCGCTCTTCGAGGACGTCGTCAAGACGATTCTGGGGACGAACGTCGTCTGGAAACAAGCGGTTGTGATGATCAATCGCCTCGCGGGGCTCGGCCACAAATGTCCGACCGACCCCACTTTGCGCGCGTGGCCGACCGCAGCCCAGATCGCCAAAGCCGGAGAGCGCTACCTGCGCAACCGCGTGCGCGCGGGCTATCGTTCGCCGTACATCGTGGAGTTGGCGCGCAACCATGCCGCAAGAGAAGCGGGGCTCGACGCGATTGAAGCGCTCGCGGAAAGCGGCGACGATGAGGCGCTCTACAAGGCGCTCGTGCAAATAAAAGGCGTCGGAAAATCGTCCGCGCACTTCTTGATGAATCTGCTCGGCCACTATGCGCACATCTCGGTGGACAGCGCGACCTACGCGTATGCGAAACGCGAACTCTTCAAAGGCAAACGGCCGACAGAGAAACAGATCCGCCGCAGGTTCGCAGAGTTCGGCGAGTGGCAATCGCTCGTCTACTGGTTCGCGCGCTGGGAAGCGCAACTCGCTTGGTGGGAAGATGCGAGTGGGCGTTCGTCGGCCTGACGCGCCAAACCCGTATCGATCGCGGCGACACCGAAGGCGCTTCAGATGGCTCCGCCTTGTTCTGTGGATCGCCGTCGTCGCAGTGTTCGCGATCGCGGTCAACACGATTTCTCACGCGATAGCGGCAAGACGCCTGTCGGCCGCCTTGCCCGCAGCCACGCCGACCCCGCACCGCGACGCGAACGCCGCCGTGCAAGGCGGCGCGACTTGGGGCGAGCGTTCGAAACGTCAGCTCCACGCGCTCGCGGCCGCAGCCTTCGGCGACCCCGCGTTTCCGCAGCAGACCGGGGTCGTGATCGAGTCGGCGCGCGACGGCACCGTTCTATATTCTCGCAACGCCGCGATGTCGCTGACCCCCGCATCCGTCCAAAAGGTCATCATCGCCGCGACCTCGTTGCACGATCTCGGCTCTTCACACCGCTTCACGACGCGGATCGTGACAAGTGCAGCTCAGCAGTCAGGCAAGATAGCCGGATCGGTCTGGCTTGTCGGCAGCGGTGATCCGGAGCTGACGAGCCACGATCTGCGCGTCGCGGTCAATGCGATTCGCGATCAGGGCGTTGCTCAAATCGCAGGCGACGTCGTCGCGGACGGCAGTCTGTTCGGATCGGACAACATCGATCCGACGTGGGAAGCCGACGATCTTGAATACGGATACGCAGCACCCACCAGCGCGGTGACGTTGGATGGCGGCACCGCGCAATTCACGATCACGCCCGATCCCGCCGGCGGAAGCGCGGACGTGCGCGTGGATCCGCCGGACCTCGTCGGACCGATCCTCGGCGACGTACGCACGGTTTCGGCCGATGGCGAGAACACGCTGCGCATCGACCCGGTTCCGGGCACCGATAGCATCCAAGTCGCAGGTGACATACCGTACGGAGCACCGCAGAAATACTGGCGCAGCATCGCGCATCCTGAAGCAAGCGCGGCACACGCACTGCGCACGATGTTCCAGACGTCAGGCATCGACGTGGTGGGAACCGCTCGCGTGGGGCCGGCACCGGCGGGCGCGAGCTCGCTCTGGTCGAAGCAATCGCGGCCGCTGAGCGAAATCGTCCGCCGCATGCTCTACCACAGCGATAACCATATCGCCGAACAGCTCGTGCGCCTGGTCGGAGCGCACGATGCGGGAACCGGCACGCTTTCAGACGGCGTCGCTCGCGAGCACGCGTTCCTCACCCTGATCGGCGTCGCGCAAGACGGGATGGTGCTGAAAGACGCCTCCGGCCTGTCTGCATCCGATCGCATCACGCCTCGCGAACTCGCTGCCGTGCTGCGTTATATCGCGACGGATTCCGCAGGTCCATCGATCAAAGATCTCTTCCCGCGCTTGGGGGTCGACGGAACCGTGCAGGTCCGCGACCTCGCGCCGGACGCGCGCGGCCGCGTGCTCGGGAAAGACGGCTATATCGGCGGAGTCAGCACGCTTGCCGGCTATGTGCTGACGAAGCACCACGGCGTCGTGATCTACGTGTTTATGGTCAACAACTGGGATGGTCCGCTCGATCCACTGTGGGCCGCAGAAGACGACGTGCTCGCAAAAGTCGCCGCATTTTGACGAAACCGACCGGGCCCATTCGGACGCGGGAGTGAGAGATCAGTCTGTGAGCTGATCGTCGGTACAGCGACGCGGTGCCTTGTCGGTGCGCCACCGGACGAAGCGCGCGCCGTGTCGAATCCTTCCGCTCGTCACGCGATCGAACGCGACTTCGACGACGAGCTTAGGCGCCAGCGGCTCCCACTCGCTCGTTCGCGCGGTGGCCCAGCGGCTTGGTCCACCCGGCTTCGAGCCCGTGAACCCGGGCGGTTTGATCAGTCGTTTGAGCATGGGTAAGAGTTTGCGACGTTCTTCGTCCGAAAAGCCGGACGTGAAACCGACGTGGTTCAGCTTGCCATCGGCGTCGTACAATCCGAGCAGCAGCGAGCCGACAGCGCCGCCGGCCGACGAATAGCGAAAGCCGCCGACGACACAATCCGCGGTCCGCAACACTTTGACTTTGAAACCGCCGTCGCGCGTGCCCGGCTGGTATGCCTCATCCGCGAACTTGGCGACGACGCCCTCGGCGGCCGGATCGGGCTTTGTGAGCCAACGGTTCGCGACCGCTCTGCTTCGCGTGGCGGGCGAAAGCAGCAGTGTCTTGTTGTTCGGAAAATACTTTCGCGCGAATGCTTCTAGCCGAGACCGGCGTTGCGACAATGGTTCACGCGCGATGTCGCCGGCTTCGGGAGCCGAGAGCAGATCGAAGATCTGCAGCACGGCGGGCGTCGATTTTGCAAGTGCGGCCACGCGGCTTGCCGCCGGATGAATGCGCTGCAGCAGATCGTCGAAGGTGGCTCCGCGTTTTCGGATCACGATCTCACCATCGAGCGTGAACCGTTTGGCCGCGATCTTCTCGCACTGCTCGACGACTTCGGGGAAATACCGGCCGAGCGACTGACCACGCTTGGACGTGAGCCGTACGGCGCTGCCTTGGCGAGCCACGATACAGCGAAAGCCATCCCACTTCGGCTCGAACTGCCAGTCGCCATCTGGCAGCGCCGTTGCCGGCCGGAATTCCATCGGCACGAACGACCGCGTCATCGCAAGGTGGTTGGGCCGATACAAATTCGGCCCCTTCAGCCAGATCGTGCTTCCGTCAGATTGGAGGGACGACGGTGGTTAGTCTAGGCGGCGCCAAACGATTCGTGGTTCGCGGCGGCCGCCTTCAGCGTCGTCGCAACGAGTTCGTGTGCGGTTTTCGTCTCCTCGGGATACGAGGCAACGCCGAAGCGCAACGAGATCTTCCCGATCTTTGGCCACGAGATACGCGATACTTGCGCGTCGAGGCGCCGAACGACGACGCGCGCGACATCCCCCGGAGTTCCCGGCATCAGAGCGACGATGCGCCGATCATCGTAGCGCGCGAGCACATCGATCTGTCGGACGTGTTTCGCAAGCGTCTGGCCCAGGTGCCGCATGACCACATCGGCCGCCTGCGGCCCGTGCGCCTCCAGAATATTGGCGAAATCGACGACTTCGATCACCGCGCAACCGAGCCGGTGGCCGAGACGCTCCGCGCGTTCGACTTCCAATCCGACGACTTCTTCGAAGCCATCTTGCCCGACAAGTCCCGCGACGTTGCCGACGACAGAGGACGGAATGCGGTCGCGCACGCGCAGGCCCTGCAGCCCGCCGCCCAGCAAGCCGATCGCCGTGCGCACAAAGGCGACGTCGAGCGCGTTGAACGTGCCGAACGCCGAGTCTTTGTCCATAAGATAGAGAACGCCGGCGATATCTCGGCCGGAGGTCACCGGGGCTGCCATCCAATCGCGGGCGCGGAATCTTCGCACGACCTTCGGTACGGCGTCACCGGCGCCGGCGGCTTCCCCGAACGCGGTGACGGCGCTTTCTAAGGCCGTCCTCGTCGTCTCGCATTCTTCGGGCGATACGTGGAGGCCGAGCGCATCATCATCGGCGACGCCGAGCGCCGGCACGATTCCGTGGAGAGAACCATCGCGCGAGTCGCGCGTGAGGATCACCGCTCGCGATGCGTGGCAACTCGACGCGCACGCGCGCAGAGCACACGAGAGCATCGTCTCGGCGTCGATATCGCGCGCGAGAGAAACCGCGGTCTGCGCAAGCGCGCGCAGATGTTGTTCCAGCTCGTCTGAGCCGTAAGCGCGCGGCGTTGCGCCGCTGAATTGCGGGTCGAAGTCCATGGCGGTGCGGATGCCCTCCGCTCATACGACATCACCCATGGCTCAGTCATCACAGCCCCAGGCTCAAGAAAGGCGCTCTGTGAGAGCGGTCACGGCTGGCTGAACAATGTCCCGGGGAAATACGAGGCGAGGATTGCCTGCGCGTTCATGCCGGCGTCCGCGCGGCCGCGCGCGCCCCACTGACACATGCCGACGCCATGGCCCAGGCCATGGCCGGTGACTTGATATCCTCCCGGACCGGGCTGTATCTGGAGCAGCAGGCTTGGGATAACTTTGTACCCGAGCATAGCCGCGGCCTTCGCGTAAAACGCGCGGCCTCCGATTGTGATGTCGGCTCCGCCGTGACGGTGAGCCGCGATAAAGCGCGCGCGTCCATCGGGCCACGTAGCGGTGACATCGACCCCGGTAAGGTCGCTCGTCGCAAGGTCGAAGATGCTTGCCATCGATTCTGCGCTCACGGTGTTCTGCCAATTGAACAGCGGCGCTTTCGAGCAATATGCCCGACCACTTGCATCACTATCGGCGATGCCGCGCAGATAAGGGGGAACGGCGGCGCCGGACAATTCGGCGGCGCTTGCCGTGTGGCCGCCGCACGCGGCGCTGTAGAAGACTTCGGCCGGCGATGTTCCGGACAACAGCGCGATTCCGGCCGTCGCCTGCGCCGCCGCGGTGAGCCGCTGATCGATACTATCCATCCCGTTGTAGACTTGGCTTGACGTGTCGTCGCCCAGATCGTATGCATACGTTCTGGCCTGCGACGCGTGCAGCGCAAATGTCCGTGCGGCGATGGCCTGCGCCTTGATCGCTTCGTATGGCCAGCTCGGACCGATCTCGGCCGCGAGCACAGACCCGACGTACTGCTCAAGATCGACGGTGTTGACGATGAGTATGCCATCATCGGCTTGCGCTACCGTTATCTGCCCGCTGTATCGCCGCGTCGCGACCAGGCCATCAGCGTCGTATGCGGTCACGGTGAGCGGCACACCGCCGCCGATAAGTGTCGTCTTGATCGTCGTGTTCGCATCGAACGAGAAGATCTGCGGAATACCGCCTGCGCCCGGTCCGCTCACGTCGGCTCTGATCAGCGAACGTCCCTTGAAGAGCCGGACGCGAATCGTTCGGCTGACCGTATCGCTTGCGCCGGGCGAACCGCCGGCGACAATCGCAAAGGCCGCCGCGCCGGCACATGCCAAGAATCGACTTCGTCGCATCGCGATTCCGTGCGCGTAATCTGCGCGGTTGTCCTGGCCAAGGAGGCGTTGCCGAGCCGCGACGAACACGACCCGCATGACGATCGCAACAGTTCTATTGGCCGCAACGCTTGCCGCTGCGGCCAACCCATTTCCGACATCCGGACCCTATGTCAAGGCTCCGGCTCTCGGCATCCACATCGGGCGCCTGCAGCCTGGCCGTTACGATGCGATCACCGACGTCGCAGGCGTGCGCGTCGGACAGGTGACACATATTTCGGGCACCGGCAACCTCGTGCCGGGTGTCGGCCCCGTTCGGACGGGAGTGACAGCGATTCTTCCTAGGACCGACGTCTGGCATCGCAAGGTTTTCGCGGCGGCGTGGGCGTTGAATGGCAACGGTGAGATGACGGGCACCAACTGGGTGAACGAAGCCGGCTGGATGGAAGTGCCGGTCGTGCTGACGGATACGCTGTCGGTCGGCAGAGTCGATGACGGCGTCATCTCGTGGTATCTAAAACAATATAAGAGCATCGGAATTGAAGATGACGTGCCGTTACCGGTCGTCGCTGAGTGCGATGACCAATTTCTCAACGATCAGGAAGGACGGCACAATACCGCAGAGGATGCGGTTGCGGCACTCGATGCGGCCGTCGGCGGACCGGTTGCGCAGGGCGGCGTTGGCGGCGGCACCGGCATGATGTCGTTTGAATTCAAAGGCGGCATCGGCACCGCGTCGCGCGTGCTGCCGGCGGCCGAAGGCGGCTACACGGTCGGCGTGCTTGTCAACACGAATACCGCGCGGCGCGATCAATTGATGATCGACGGCGCACCCGTGGGTGCCAACATTAAAGATCTGCTCCCGCGCGCGCCGCGGCCTGGCAACGGCTCCATCATCATCGTCATCGCCACGGACGCGCCGCTGCTGCACGATCAACTCGAGCGCGTTGCCAAGCGTGCGGCGCTCGGTCTCGCGCGCACCGGCGCCACGGCGATGACCGGCAGCGGCGACCTCGTGATCGCATTTTCCACCGCGAACGTCGTGCCGCACTATCCGGAAGCTCGGACGTTTCAGGTCACGGTGCTCGACCAATATCACATCAATCCAGTCTTCGACGCCACAGAAGACGCGACCGAAGAATCCGTGATCAACGCGCTCCTCGCCGGCACGACGATGACAGGGCGCGACGGCGATACGGCTTATGGATTGCCGCACGACAGGTTGCTGCAGATCTTGCACCGCTACGGGCATTGACCCCGCGCGCCACTGCATCGACCGGCACGTGCCGCGCGGGTCCGACCGCGCTTCGCGTCGTGTGGACGTTCATGGGCGTGGCTTTCGTCAGCGAGGAGGCGCGCGGGATAAAGGCTGAGATAGAACGGCGTCTCAAGATGTCGCTCAAGGATGAGCGGGTGCCGGCTCTCATCCGAGATGGACTCGCCAAACTCGCGCGCGGCGCGAAAGACACTGACCTGCCCATCGACTTGACCTGGGCGCGCGACTACGAGCGCGATGTGCTCTTCGCGGCGATGCGTATACCTTGGGGCGAGACGCGGCCGTATCGCTGGCTCGCGCGCGAAGCGCGCCGCCCGCTTGCCGTGCGCGCCGCGGCAAGCGCCATCGCAAAGAATCCGCTCTGGCTGATCGTGCCGTGCCATCGTATCGTGCGCGCCGACGGCTCGATCGGCCAATACGGCGAAGGCGCGAAAGGCGTCGCAAGAAAGCGACGCCTCTTAGCCCGCGAAGGCATTGCGCTGTAGTCGGGCGAGCATCGCTCGCCCCAATTCTCGGTTGCGATCGGCGCTCGATCACCTCAGCGTTCCCAGGATTCTCTAGGTCCATCGTGCACGCGGAAGAGCGGGTGCGGAGCGGGCGATGAGATC
Source organism: Candidatus Eremiobacteraceae bacterium (assembly GCA_035295225.1). Taxonomy (NCBI): domain Bacteria; kingdom Bacillati; phylum Vulcanimicrobiota; class Vulcanimicrobiia; order Candidatus Eremiobacterales; family Candidatus Eremiobacteraceae; species Candidatus Eremiobacteraceae bacterium. Next base: position 14,826 of record DATGJI010000030.1, read on the forward strand.
TTCTTCCATTTCTTCAACGTTGCCGAATCGCGCGCCCGTAGCTTGTTTTGAAGATGCCGCCATTCGTATGCGAGCTGACCTCGCGTGACGGTCAATGTGCGGGCAGCGGAGCTACGCCGGAATTTCTTTCGATCGAATTTGTAGCCGCGGGCGCAAGCTTCATCATGGATGGCCGCCAGATAGTTTGAGACATTTCGACGCGGCGCCGCGCTCTTCTTGAAGCGGTCGAGTTGCGGATGATTGCGATATCCGCGAGTCTCGCCGCGCAACACGGCTTGCGCCAGCAGCGCCTCACGCCACAACGCTACGAGGCCTTTGGGATCCAGATACTTCGGGTGGAGCGACCAGAGCCGCATTCACATCACATGCGTCGCGATAGCCGTGCGCAATTCCGCGAGACCAGCCCCGGTCTTTGCGGACACTGCTATGCCTTCGCCGCCGATATGCGAACTCGCGACATCGGTTTTGTTCCAGGCTATGACCGTCGGCTTTTCGCCCGCGCCGAGCTCAGTCAAGATCGATTCGACGGACGAGCGCTGCCGCTCCCAAAACGGATTTGACGCGTCGATCACGTGCACGAGCAACGCGGCGCTCGTCACTTCTTCCAAAGTCGCGCGAAACGCCGCGACCAACTCCTTGGGCAGGTCGCTGATGAAGCCCACCGTGTCCGCCAAAACGACATCGCGCGTATCCGATAGACGCGCCTTGCGCAGCGTGGGATCGAGCGTCGCGAACGGCTGATCCGCCACGAACACCGTCGAGCCTGACAACGCGTTCATCAACGACGACTTGCCGGCATTCGTGTAACCGACCAAGGCGACGACCGGCGTCCCCTCGCGCGAACGGCGCTGCTCCCGCCGGCGCGTCCGGACCTCACCGAGTTGCTTCTCCAAGAGCTCGATGCGCGAACGGATGTGGCGCCGGTCTACTTCGAGTTTTGTCTCGCCGGGGCCGCGCGTTCCGATGCCGCCGCCGAGTCGCGAAAGCGCATCGCGCGCGCCGATGAGATTCGCGGCCTGATGTTTGAGCTGCGCGAGTTCGACCTGCAGCTTGCCTTCACTCGTGCGCGCGTGCTGCGCGAAGATGTCGAGGATGACAACCGTCCGATCCAACACGGAGATCTCGCCGCCGAGCAGTTTCTCCAGATTCGTGCGCTGGCGCGGCCGCAGCGCATTCAATGTCAAAACGGTTGAAGCGCCGTTCAAGCGCGCCGCCTCCGCCACTTCCGTCACTTTGCCCGACCCGATCAGGCTTGCCGGATCCACAGAAGGACGGCGCTGTGCGATGCGCGCGACGACGTCGCAGCCCGCGGCGCGAGCGAGCGCGTCCAGTTCGTCCATCTCCACATCGAAGCGGGCGTGATCCTG
>DATGJI010000031.1 GCA_035295225.1 Candidatus Eremiobacteraceae bacterium
GTCTCTTGAAGTCGGCGGCGCCACGCCGGATCGCAACTTCACCTACTTCGTCGGTGTCGGCACGTATCATCAATCGTTCCGCTACTTCGACGAGAGCAACGGCGCCGGTATCACGCAGCAGTGGGGAACACCCGCGGCGCGACTGCCGTGTCCAGGCAACGCCACGGACATGAATTTCGAATCGTGCTACTCACAAATCGCCGGGGCCGCGCCTGGCACGCGTATCGGGCCAGGCGGCATCGCTCTCGCCTCCCCAGTCGATAGTCTCAACACGTCAGACGTATGGGACTACGAGAACATCGTCAACCTGCATTTCGGCCTGCCGCACCGCAACGACGCCGGCAAGGACGACATCCAGCTGCTGTACGACAACTCGTATCTGCACAACAACTACTACGGTTCCGCGTCGGACTGGGGTGTCACAACTCCGGGATTACTACAGAATCTCAACGGTGCTCCGGTTTTCCCGTACGGGAGCGGACCGTTCACCGGATTGGGAACAAACGGCATAGGCTGGCAATACCTCGGCCGCGTCGGCGGCGTGCTCCCCGCCGGCCTCACCGAAGCCCAACTACAAGGCATGGTCAATCCCGTGTACTTCGCGTATAACCCGGACAGCACCAAGCCATCGCCGTATTTCGGCAATACGCTGGCTGCTATTCCCGCGAATCTGCGCGACGGCACAGCCAACCCCAATTCGATCATCAAACTGCAGTACCAGAAGAACATCGGCACCTCATCGTATTTCCGCATCTACGGCTACACGAACTACTCGGTCTGGCCGCAGACGTGCCCGAATACGTTTGCGACCTCGTTCATCGGGTATTGTCCGCTCAACTACTTCGTACGGACGACAACGAACGGCTTCAGCGCATCGTTTGCGAGCCAGCTCAACGATAAGAACCTCATCAACATCGAAGTCGGCGACACGTTCGCACACGACTACCGCGCGAACGACGACACGATGATCAGCGAACTGGTCGGACTCAACCACAACACGGGAGCCGACTCGTTCCTCTACGCGGTCAACGCGACCCATCCGTCGGCTGGTATTTGCTATAACCCTGCGGGCACGGCCGTCAGCTGCTATAGCGGCAATGCGGTGACCGTCGGACTAGCGAACGCAGCGACAGGCGCCGCGCTTCCCGCGCTTCCCGCTTCGTGCGGCGGCGGCCCCTGCGCATGGTTCGCAGCGGAGAATGGCCAGTATGGCGGCGGCAACCAAGCGGATCCGACGTTCCTCTCCGGATCGATCACGGATCAGTGGAAGCCAACCACGCAACTGCTGTTCAACTACGGTGTTCGATTCGACAGCTTCCGCTACAAATTGTCCGACACCGGCGGAGCCGCGCGCAACTTCTGGTTCAACGCGTGGAACAATTCGTATTGCGTCATCCCCGGCGCTGGTCAGGTACCGGTGTACAACCCGGCCGGCGACACCGGTCTGGGATCGGCCTGTCAGAATGTCGGCGGAGTCCAGTACGTTCCGGCGACCATGACAAACTTGCCGAACGACACGACGCAGTACAATGAGTTCGAGCCCCGCATCGGCGGCACATACACCATCAATTCGGACAACGTGCTACGCTTCAGCTACGGCAAGTATACGCAGGCGCCGAACACGGCGTACGAGCAGTACAACTTGCTGCAGCAGGATCTCGCGTCGTACGACGCCACAAACTTCTGGCCCATCGGTTTCACGACCACGACGCACCAGATCCGTCCGCCGACGTCGAGCAACTACGATTTCTCGTGGGAACACCAGACGGGCGACACGAGTTTCAAGGTGACGCCGTTCTTGCGGCAGACGAAGGACCAGATACAGAACTTCTTCCTCAACCAGAAGACGGGGTTCATCTCAGGACTCAACGTCGGCCGGCAGACGTCAGACGGCGTCGAGTTCGAACTGTCGAAGGGCGACTTCAACCACAACGGTCTCTCGGGATTGTTCTCGCTGACGTTCACGCGCAGCTTGATCAAGTACAGCCCAACGTCAAACGGCGGCAGCGTGCTCAGCACGGTGAACCTCGCCATACAGCAGTACAACTCGTACACGCGCGCGTGCGCGAGCGCGGCACCCTCGACGAATCCGAACGCCCTTTGCGGAACGTTCGGGAACACTAACGCCCTTGCGACCGAAGCCAGCGGCGTCGCCAATCCGTACTTCAACGCACCGGTACGCCCGCTGTTTGACCTCGGTGGTGCATACGTACCGTTCAGCACGATCCCGGGTGCCGTTGAGGCGTCCGCGTTCTCCTACGAAACACCGTTGGCTGCGACGGTCGTGCTCAACTTCAAAGCCAACAAACTCGCCATCTCGCCGCAGTTCCAATACTTCCAGGGCGTACCTTACGGAGATCCGTTGACGGGGTGGGGAGTTGACCCGGCCTCGTGCGCGTCGCTCTCCGGATCTGTCGCCGGAGATCCACGCTACAGGTTCGGCGGAACGGGCACTCCTTTCGATGCACTCACCTGCACCGGCCGGATTCCGACCCCTGATCCGTTCACTGGCAACTTCGACAATCTGGGCGCGTTCAAGGCTCCGAACCAGTTCCTGATGCACGCACAGATCTCGTACGACGTCAGTCCGCGCGTCGCGCTGACGTTTAACCTGGCGAACATCATCAACACATGCACCGGCGGAACTTCGGAACCGTGGACGCGCCTCGCCAGCCACTCGGTATGCGGTTACACGCTGCCGGGTTACGGCGCGCCGCTCGCCTACGGCTCGAACTTCTACAATCCAGGAGCGACGTTCCAGCCGATGCTGCAATACCCGTACCAAGAAAATCCGACGATCCAGCCGTTCAACGCGTTCCTCGGCGTGAAGATCAAGCTCTAGACGCCAATAGACCATCGACCGAGGAATCGGGGCCCCCGCATCGTGCTGGGGCCCATTTCTTATGCGGCTCGGCGCCCGATCTTTCCGAGATGCGTGTCGGAGAACGCCGTGGGGTATTTGAGCCCGTAGCCGAGCATTCGATCGAACGCGATGTGCGCCGTCCAAATCAGCGAGATAGTCAGGCACATTCTGATATCGTCGGCGACTCCGACGAGAGCGAGCAAAACGGGACCGACGTAGCTGTGGACGGCGTTATAGCTGAGAGCCCCAATACTCGGGCTCTTCAGATACCCGAGCATCGAGATATCGGGGGCAAGAAACAACACCGCGAAAAGAAGCCACGAGAAGCCGCCGTGCCAATACAATACAAGGATGAGGCCAAGCGCGACCAGTCCTTCAGCGCGGAGGAGATACTTTGGGCTGCCGCTCACACTCGGAGTATCGTTCATCTATCGAGACCTCAGGCAAGTTCACGATAGTCGTAGGGCAAGCAACGCTTGCCCTACGGCCTTTCTAACGCGCTGTAAGCACGGGTGTCACATGCGCACGCAGGTAGCGATCAGGTCATACGGCTGCCCCGAGGCCGTGCCGCGCGCGTGCACTGTCCATCGCCGCGAGTTGACCACGGTGTACACGTTTGTCGCCTTCGAGGTCGTCTTACCATCGAAGAGTGTACCTACATAGGTGACGCCGTCGGCGGACGTCTGCGATTCAATCGCTCCCGCCGAATCGACGCTCGCCGTCCAGTATCGGTGCGCCGCGTCGCTGTAACCGAGGTATACGTCTTCAGACCCTTGGGCCGAATACAAGTGTCCGTGCAGAGAGTTCCCGGGCGCGACGGAATACTCGGCGAAATACGTCCCTCCGCCACCCGAGCAACTCCATTTTCCGGCCAAGAGGTAGTTATCCCGACTCATCTTCGCGGTGAGGGCGCCCGGTGCGGCGTCCGCTCGCGCTATGGTGAAAAGTGCAAGAACAGACAACGCGCAGGCTGCAACACGAGCGTTCATAGGCTTTCTCCAAGGACGTTCAGTGTGATCAATGACGACGGAATCACGACGGAGACGAATGACGCACCGTTGGGCATTTGTGAATCGACTTCAATCCGTCGTCGTGCGAGTCCCTTTACGGACAGCGGACGAGAATTGGACGCGCCCACGCTATACTTCGACTGTACCTAGCTTCAACGCACCGTCGAGGAGGATCTTCATGGTTCGCTACCTTTCGAGGCCTTTCGTTTTGGTCGTTCTCGCAAGCGTGTCGGCGTCGCTTATGTGCACCCGCACGCCGAGTCTGGGCGCATCGAACGTGAACCAAGGCTGTCTCAGCCAGTGGTTGTTCAACGGCGTGTGGCGCGTGGAAGTGACGGGCTTCGAGCCTTACATGAACGGCGCGCAGCAAACGGGCTGGCAAGTCACCGAGGTCTGGCGCAACGGCACAAGTCAAGGACTAGCTCCGAGTGAGAGCCAGCTCCAGGATCAGCAGCTTGAGCTGAGCAACGGCACGACCGTCGCTGCGAGAGGCTCGACGTCGGGAACGCTTTCCCTCGGCAGCGTGGCGAACAATTCATTCGCGCCGGCCGGCCAGTACACGTACAAACAGATCTTTCTCGTCGACAACCTCGATCCGAGCAATAAGCCCAAGGCCGCCGACATCCTCTTCAACGGCTCGCTGCTGTCACAGATGAAGGACAAACCGCAATTCACGTCGTCGAAATACGATTTTCGCTTCAAACTCGATTGCACGGCGACCGGGGCGGCGGCTCAGGCGCAAGGCGGATCGACACAAATCGCCGCCATTGCCGGCTGCATGAACCAATGGGTCTCAAACGGCGTATGGAAAATGCGCGTGACTGCGGTCAACCCAAATCAACCCACCGGTCAATTCGGCTGGTTTGTCGTTCAGGAATGGCAGAACGTCTCGAACCGGCGGCTCTATCCGGGAGGGCTGCCCGATATGGCTCACGTCGGCGGGCCGGTTTACCAAAGCAACGTGACTGACGAATATCTCGTGACGCAAAGCGGCAACAACGCTTCATCCGCCAATTCGGTCGGCGATCTTGGAGCGCTCTGGAATCACGTCTTTGACCAAGGAGCCACGTGGTCGTTCCAACAAGGCTTCTACTGGTCGCCGTTCGATCCAAGCGATAAACCCGTCCGTTTCTTGGCGACGTTCGATACAAAGGCGCAAAATGCGCTGCCCAACGCACCGCACTACAAGCGCTTGCCGGCGAACTTCCGTATAGACTTGACCTGCACGAAATAGAAGCGGCACTCGGGCGGGAACGTGCGCGCGGCGGCTTCACCGGTTTGACGTCTTGCGTTTTGGCCTGTCGCGCAATGTTCTTGCGACTATCCGCAGCTCTGAGAGAAAGCGAGCTGTCTCTTCGGCCCGTGCGGCCGCGGCGGGTGTGCGAAGTATCGCCGACGGGTGGATCATGGCCATGACGTGGGCCGCATGCGGCGACGGAAGAAACTCGCCTCGATGCTTTGTCAGCCGAAAGCTTGGGCCCATGAGTGCTTGGGAAGCGGTGGCCCCGAGCGTAACGATCACTTCGGGCCGGATCAGAGCGATTTCGGCCTCCAGCCACGGTCGGCACGCTTGAACCTCAAGCCGCTTCGGCTTGGAATGAATTCGGTGTTTCCCGCGCCAGATATACTTGAAGTGTTTTACGGCGTTCGTGAAATAGACTCGGCTCTCGGCAATCCCCGCTTCGCGGAGGAGCGCGCGCAAGAACTTTCCGGCAGGACCGACGAATGTCCGACCCTCTTTATCTTCGTGGTCGCCCGGCTGCTCCCCGACGAACATGACTCGCGCGCGCGCCGCGCCATCGCCGAAAACCGTTTGCGTCGCCGCTTTGTACAGGTCGCATCCTCGACAGCGCGCCGCCGCCGCACGCAAACCCTTGAGCGTCGAAGCGTTCGGCACGTAATCGGCAGCTGATCTTCTTTTTGCTGGCATGGTGCGCGAGTGTCGCAAACAGTTTGTTCCCAGGCGGCGATTGCGCAAACGCCGGCGTACCGGGTATAAGGTGGCGGCAACCATCACTCAGAGAGGTACGATCCACGATGTCACCGCGCAAATGGTCCCAGCGAGTGACCAAGAAAAGTAACGCGCTCGACCTCGAACAAAACGTCTTCGCCGGGGATGATCCCAAGAAAATCGCGCGCTCGCTCAAGCGATCGGCCGAGCACAGTACGCGGAGGAAATCTGAGCCGTTCCGCTCCGCGATGTCGATGCTCAATTTTTTCATCAACCGAGCAGGTAAGAATCTACCGAAATCAAGACGCTCGACGCTCGAGCGGGCGAAGGACGAATTACGTGCCGCCTTTGGCAGACCGCGGGTGGATTGAACTTGTCAGGTCCGCGACATCGGCAGCGGCGAACGAGCGGCTTGCGCCAGATGCTGATGCACGAATGCGATCGCCATGCTGCCTTCGCCGACACTGGCTGCAACGCGCTTTGTTGATCCCGCTCGGACATCGCCGGCGGCGAAAAACCCGGGTACGCTCGTTTCGAGCAGAAACGGATCGCGGTCGCCCGACCAAAGACCGCTTCGCATCGCGCCGGCGCCAGTCACTATATAACCTTGTTCATCTCGATGGATCTCCGGCGGCAGCCACCCCGTCTCGGCGTCCGCTCCGATCAAGATAAGGAGCGCGTCCGCATCTCTTCGAGTCGTCTCCCCAGTCGTGCTATTGGCGACCGCGATTGCTTCGAGATGGTCGCCGCCGAACGCGTCGACGACTTGGGAGCACGTTTCGACGTGCACGTTGGCTTTCGTCTTCAGCTGCTCGATGAGATAGTACGACATGCTTTTTGACAACGCGTCGCCCCGCACGAGCAGGGTGACGCAATCGGCGAAATTGGAGTAGTTCAGAGCCGCTTGACCCGCAGAGTTTCCACCGCCCACCAGATAGATGTTCTTCCCTTGCACCGAGTTCGCTTCGCCGGGAGCGGCACCGTAGTAGACGCCTCGACCTCGCAATCGATCGAGCGACGGGATATCCAGCTGCCGCCAGGACACTCCGATCGCGACGATGACCGTCTTTGCGTGGAGTGTGTCGCCTCCGTCGAGGAACAAGGTGCGCGATGGGACGTCAAGGCGTTGGACGGTCCGAGTCACAGCGATATCCGCGCCTAGTCGCCTCGCCTGCTGAAGCGCGCGCGTGGCTAGTTCTTTGCCCGAAATGCCGAACGGAAAACCCAAATAGTTCTCAATCCGCGAAGACGTTCCAGCCTGCCCGCCCGGAGCTTCTCTCTCGAGGAGCACCGTGGACAGCCCCTCGGAAGCACCGTACACTGCGGCAGCAAGCCCCGCCGGTCCGCCGCCGATGATGGCCACGTCGAACGTCGTGCCTGTTGGTGAAACGCACAATCCTATTGTCTTGGCGATATCCCGAGCGCTTGGGTTGACGAGCGATGTGCCGTCACGAAGCAACGCTACGGGATATCGTTGTTCTTCGACCGACTCGCGCGACCACGACGGAGCGCTTGGATCCTCGGGTGTGAACCAATCGAACTCTACGGAGTTGCGTTCTAAGAACTCGCGCACTTCGTGTCCGGCGTTATCCCATTGGGGTGCGATGAGCGTGATTGTGGGATGGGCCGACTCGGTCGCAAGCTCCTGAAGGCCTTCAACTCTCTCCAGTGCCGCAGCCACGACTGCTTTGAAGAATTTCGGCGACGCCGTGGCCACCACATGGAACTCCTTCGAGTCGATACGCATCACTCGCGAGTTTTCAGTGGCGCGAAAACTTACGAGGAACGGTGAGTCGAGTACGACCGGAACTTCTCCAAACAGATGACCGGCTTCGCGGGTGCCGATCACTCGCTCCGCTCCGTCCATGAACTTCGTCACTTCGAGAAGCCCATCTACCAAGACGAAAACCGAGCGTCGCGATTCACCCTCGTGCACGACGTACTCGCCCGGAAGCACGCGGATGTCGGCGCTCGTCTTGGCCAGATAATCGAGCTCTTTGTCGGCAAGCTCCGAGAAGAGCTGGATCGCGCGGAGTTCAGTGCGCTTGAACATCGTCAATCGAACCAATAGTCCAAAGTTCCGTCGGACCCTTTTCCAGAGCCGCCTCTAAAGATGCCGGCACCGTGCGCCCTCGAACCGGAGTTGGACCGGACTACCCAGAACACGCCGTCAGACAGTATGACGAAGACCCCGGAGGCTCGGCGGTCCCGCTTGCAACCCGCGGCCATGCCGACGGGTTTCGTCGCGTTTCTCTTCACCGACATTGAAGGCTCGACCAAACGTTGGGAACAGAAGCCGGATGCGATGAAGACAGCGGTGGCCCGCCACGAGGTCTTGATCCGCCAAGCAGTCATGCAAAGCGACGGCTATGTCTTCAAGACGGTCGGAGATGCATTCTGCGCCGCCTTCCATAGCCCGCACCAAGCGGTTCGCGCGGCACTCGCGGCGCAACGGGCGCTCCACGCTGAAGATTTTTCCGCGGTCGACGGCCTTAAAGTGAGGATCGGTATCCATGTCGGGCAGGCGGAAGAGCGCGACGGTGACTATTTCGGTCCGACCGTAAACCGCGTCGCCCGCTTGATGTCGATTGGGCACGGCGGCCAGGTGCTCGTTTCGGACGCGGTTCGAGAGCAGATACGAGCCCAAGTTCCTCTTGACGCAACGCTGACCGATTTAGGTCTGCGACGACTCAAGGACTTGATGCGGCCCGAGCGCGTCTGGGGAGTGACGGTAGCCGGGCTCCCGTCGGAGTTTGCGCCGCTGACGTCCCTGGATGCGCGGCCCAATAACCTGCCGGTCCAAACGACGGCGTTGCTCGGCCGAGACGACCAGCTCGGCGCCATAAAGCAGCTCATGACGTCTCGACAGTTCGTGACGATCTGCGGCGCAGGCGGGGTGGGCAAGACGCGATGTGCGGTTCAAGTAGGCGCCGACCTCATCGACCACTTCGAGCACGGCGTATGGTTTGCGGACTTGGCGCCGATATCCGACGCTGGCCTCGTGCCCAGCGTCATCGCGCAAGCCCTCGAAATCAACCAGTCGGGCGATTCGGTCGAAGCCTCCGTCTTGAAATCGCTCAAGCGCAAACAGCTGCTGCTGATACTCGACAACTGCGAGCACCTACTCGAGTCAACGGCGCCGTTTGCGGACGCGATTCTCAAGAACTGTCCGCAGATCCAGGTGCTGGCCACGTCGCGCCAGCCGCTGGGCATCGCCGGTGAATTCGTGCACCGGTTGCCGTCGCTCGAAGTGCCCGACGCTTCGACGACCATCGGCGCCGACGACGTGCTGCGCTTCGGCGCGACCGCCCTCTTCGCCGAACGCGCCGCGGCCGCAGATAACCGATTTGTCCTGACCGCCGACACGGCGCCCATCGTTGCCGATATCTGTCGTCGCCTCGACGGCATCCCGCTTGCGATCGAGCTCGCCGCGGCGCGCGTCAAAGTGCTCTCATTGCGCAACCTCGCCGTCCGCGTGGACGAGCGATTCAAGATCCTCACCGGCGGAAACAGGACGGCATTGCCACGCCAGAAGACGCTGAGCGCGCTCATCGACTGGAGCTACGGCTTACTCGATGCGCGAGAGCAGGCGCTTTTCAATCGGCTCGGCATCTTCGCGGGCGGATTCGGCTTGGACGCGGCAACCGCGATCTGCAGCGATGATTTCGTAGACGCTGCAGACGTGCTGGACCTCCTTTCGTCGTTGATCGATAAGTCGCTCGTCTCTGCCGATACGAGCCGCGATCATGAACGATATCGTTTGCTGGAATCCACTCGCGCCTACGCTATCGAGAAACTTCGGGCTTTCAACCAATATGAGACGCTCAGTTCGCGCCACGCCGAATTCTTTCGCCAATTCGCCCGAGCGGCGTACGCGAACCACCGGACGCGGCCGTCTGATATGTGGCTGCCCGATCAAGAACCCGATCTCGACAACCTCCGCTCGGCTTTAGGTTGGGCGCTTCAAATGGGTCGAAACGCGGAGTTGGGGGCGGATATCGCGGGCGCTTGCGTTCAGCTGTGGTCCGCCGCCGGTCTTGCGGCGGAGGCGCGCAGTTGGATCACCTTGGCGCTCGAGCGAATCGGCCCGAACGCCCGCGGCCGTGTCGCGGCTACATTGTGGCTTGCGGGCTCGACACTCGGAACCGGCGAGAAATTCTACGAAATGGCCGTGCGAGCGCGGGATGGGTTCGAGCAAGAACAGGACGAGGCTGGTATTGCGGACGCGCTCTACTCGGTCGCGTGGCAGGGCGTCGTGATCGATCACATTGATGAAGCGGATGGCGCCGCCGCAAGAGCGCTCGAGATCTACCGAAGGTGCGGTCCGGAACTCTTGCTTGCGCGATGCCTCTCTATGCAAGGAGTCGTCGCCCAGACTCGCGAGGACTACGACACCGCTCGCTCGCTTCTCCGCGAAGCGCTGGCAAGATTTCGTAACCTTGGCGACGACCGGCGGGTTGGCGGCGTCCTCACAAATCTGGGAGGGACCGAATTCCTTGCGGGCGATCTCTTGGAGGCGCAGCGCTGTTTTGTCGAAGCGTTCGAGATCCTCTCGCATCGGAGAAATGCCGTGGATCTGGCGATCGTCCGCGGCAACATGGCGATGACGCTGATCGCCCTCGATGACATCGCGGGAGCGCGCGAGGCGGCTCGAGCCGCGATAGGCCACGCGATCGCGACGCGCGACGAGATGTACATCGCGGACGCGACGATATACTTGGCGTGCGTCGCGGCCCGCAGTGACCGGATGGCAGAGGCTGCTCGTCTGCTCGGATTTTGTCGCCGCCAATACGAATCGGCCGGTCTTCCGAATAGGGTGGGCCTTTTTACACCGGCGAAGTGGTTGACGAAATGGCTCATGGACCGATTCGATGCGGCCGAGATCGAGCGATTGGAGTCCGAGGGCGCCGCGTGGCCCGAGAACCGCGCCGTCGAAGAAGCCTATAAGGCCTAGGGGTCAGCAGAATCTCTTTCGTCGGCTCGGTTAGGCTAGCACCGCACGCAATTCTTCGATCGCTTGGTCTAGTCCCCACGAAGCGCCGATGTTCAGGAGCTTGGCAAGTTGTTCTTCGCCGAACAGCGACCGAAGCGGTTTCAAGAACCAGCCGATCTCGGCATCCACAAATGCGTCACGGCCGAACGCCCGCTTACCGAATTCTTGCTCCGCCCAGCCGACGAGGTAGGCTGCGGATTCCAGGCGATTCTGTCGTATCGCCACTGCGGCGATCGCTTCGGCGATAAACGGAAACCAGAACTCGTAGCGCATGTTGATGGTCTCCTGAAGCACGAAGCGAGCGCTCTCCACTGCCGGATCGATGTCGCCCCGAACCGCAAGGTACATCGTGAGCGCTGTACCCGCGACCGCCTGCACCCGTGCCTCGCCGAATGCGTGCCCCGCGGCGAGCGCCTCGCGCGCTAGCTCAATGGCTCGCGACAGTTCACCCGATCGCTTTTCTAGGCAAGCGCGCTCGATGAGTGCCCACGGGTACTGTGTCGGATTGTCGCGTTGCAATTCCTCGGCTCGAGATAGAAGCGCGGCGGCTACGCCGAGTTCGCCGCGCTTGCGATGCAGTCGACCGAGCTCTTGGAGTGTGACTGACACGCGATGGCGGTCGCCGACCCGTTCCGCCAAAGCGAGCGCCTCCTCCAGTACCGCTTGCGATTCATCGAGTCGATTTTCGAAGCTCAGCATTTGGCCAGCGTAGTAACACGCGCGTGCAAGTGTTCTATCGTCGCCCAGCGTTCGAGCGGCAGCGACCGCGCGCTCTGCCGCCTGGAGCGCCTCCGGCCGCATGGCAAGGGTCATGAGCATCCCCGTTAGCGCAAGCGCGACCGCGACGTTAAGGTCAGAGTCGGTTTCCGTGCTGGTAGCGCCGAGCGCAAGCTCGAGCCACCGTACGCCTTCGTCGTGATACGGTCGGCTGAGCCAAAACACCCAGAGACATTCCGCGAGTCGCGCTCCCAGAACCGGATCGTTTTTCTGAACGAGACTCCACTCCAACACCGCTCGTATGTTGTCTAACTCCGCTTCGACACTCGGCAACCATTTCGGCATCGCGGTCGAATGTGCCCGCTCTTTTGCGAGATTGCCGAATTTCGCGAAATATCCGGCGTGTCGCTCAGCGACAGCCGCGAATTCGCCGTGCTCATTGAGGCGCTCTACGCCGTATTCTCGCAGCGTCTCCAGCAGACGGTATCGCTGCTGCTCAGGACCAAAGTCGACAGCGACGAGCGATTTGTCGACGAGCGAGGAAAGTGTCTCAAGAATCGCGGGTTTCTCTACACGATCATCTGCGCACACGGTTAGCGCCGCGTCGAGACTCCATCCGCCCTGGAAGATCGACAATCGCCGGAAAAGCGCCTTGGCTTCTGCCGAGAGCAATCCGTAGCTCCAATCGATCGTGGCGCGCATGGTTTGTTGACGCGGCAACACTGTTCGGTCAGCGCCCGAAAGGAGATCGAAACGCTCATCGAGCCGTTGGGCGAGATGATCGACGCTGAACATTCTTACTCGGGCGGCCGCAAGTTCTATCGCGAGCGCGATACCGTCCAATCGACGACATATGTCGCCGACTTTCGACGCCTTGCCGTCGCCGAAGCTGAACTGTTCGTCGGCGGCAGACGCTCGCGTCACGAACAAGGCAACGGCTTCGTACTGAAGTGATTCAGCGGCGTTGAGATTGCCTTCACTCGGCGGGAGGGACAGCGAAGGGAGCCGATAGACTTGCTCGCCGCCGACGTTGAGCACTTCCCGGCTCGTGGCCAGTACCGAGACGCGCGGGCAATCTTTGATGATCGCGATCGCGACGCGCGACGCCTCCGCTATCACATGCTCGCAATTGTCAAGGATAAGGAGCAATCGTTTGTCTCGCAAGTAGGACAGCACTTGATCCAGCAGCGGACGATTGCCGAACGCGCGCACGTCGAGGACAGTTGCGATCTGCGAAACGACGTACTCGGGTGATGAGACTTTCGCAAGGTCTGCGAACCAGACCCCATTTCCCGAACCGTTCAGCACATCGGCGCCCACACGCAGCGCCACGCGCGTCTTTCCTACGCCTCCGGTTCCCGTAATCGTGACCAAACGCGATTTCGCTAATAGCGACTTGACCTTGCTCACTTCGGTTTCCCGCGCCACGAAACTCGTCACCTGGACAGGCAGATTACTGCGCGGTACGTCCAGCGCACGCGCCGCGATATGACCGAATCTATCGTCGAAAGCCTGAGAGGGCGCTTCGCCGACTTCGGCGAGAGCTTTTCGGCAGCGATCGACTTGGTCTATTGCGCTTGCGCTTCGTCCGGCCTCCAGTTCCGCCTCGATAAGGGCCGCGTATGCGTCTTCAGCGTATGGATTGCGCGCGATGAGCGTGCGGGCCGCTTCGGGATCTCTTGTCGTGGCCACCATTTTCGCGAGTACGCTTTCGTAGAGCATGGTGAGCCGCTCTCGTTCAGCGGCGGCCCATGGGTCATAGTCTCCCTCGAGGAAATCACCTCGATACAGCTGGAGCGCTTCTTGGAGCGCGGCGGCTTCATCTCGACCCGCAAGCGCCGCGAAACGCACAGCATCTACCGTCGTGTCGGCAGACCATCGGATCACAGACTTGGTTGCCACCAGGAACCCATCGGCATCGGCGCCTGCCCTTCGAAGGCAGCTTCGTATCGAATGAAGCGCGGTATTGAGACTGTTGCGAGCGTTCTCGGGCTCTACGTCGGGCCAGAATATCTCGAGAAGCCGTTCGCGGGCTGAATCGGTTCCCCGGTTCATCACAAGAAAAGCCATCAAAGCCCGGGCTTTACGAGTGGCCGGGTTCGGTGGTAAGAGTCCGTTCACACTAAAGGCGAATCCGCCAAGTGTGACAAGGCTTGACGATTGCATCGCTTACGTCAACCCCATGGCGAGGAACTACGGGCCTCCAGGACGCTGTTACGCGTGCCTCGAGTTGTCCCTTCCTCTTAAACGCGCCCGGATTTTACACATTCCGGCCTCGGCAGCTTGCGAAATTTAGCGTGCGTTTATTCAAGATGGTTACACTCGGCTGGTGCTGTCACTTGTTCACCGATTGACGAGGACATATGTTCGCGTTGGCGGCGGGTGAGAGCGAATCAACGTGAGGAGAACGATCATGAAGCGCACCCTCTCGATAGCGATCTTCGCGGCTATTCTTTTTGGGATGCTCTACGTCGGCCCGATCCCTGCTGCGCGTGCTGATGAAGGCGCCGGCTGTTCACTCGCCGGCGTAGCCGGAGCATACGGATTCACGTATACCGGACTTGCCGTACTGCCTTCGAGTACCGTTCCTGTTTCTTCGGTGGGAAGCTTCCGAACAGACGCGGCCGGGAATTTCATTGGGAGCGAATCGAACAACACCGGCGGCAATTCTGTGGCTGAAACCATTCAGGGGACCATCACCGTAAAGCACGATTGCTCTGGTGCGCTCGTCGCCAAAGTCTATTCGGGCGGAATGCTCGTTCGCACAAGCTATATCCACCTACAGTATGAAAATAACGCAACCGAAGTCTTGGGGATCTTTGAAAAAGTCGTGTTACCGGACAATTCGATCCTACCGGTTGTCATCACCATAGACGGAAAAAGAATAGATCGCGAAGGCCGATAGCAACCGCGAAGCCCGCCAACTCAGCACGATCAAGGCCTGCAGCGACGTGGCAGACCGCTGCAGGCCCGCCTTTAGGCTGCATTTAGCCTCAGCAACTATGATGTGAGAACTCTTCTTTCAAAATTTTGGAGGAAATCACAGTGCGTTGGAACCCGTCCTTGAACATCTTGATAACGGCGACGGCGTTCGCCGTCTTCTTCAGTGCCGCGCTGCTGATCGGCTGCAGCGTCGGTGGTCCAAGCACGGAAGATCGTGCACCGTTCGGACAAGTTCTGCTCAGCCAGAATTCGTTTGATCTTGCCGGGTGCGGTGGGCCCACTTCGGCGACGTTCACAGCGTCGCAGGCAAATTATCCAGGAAACTTCTCGGCCGTGAGCGCTGACACACGCTTAGTTCAAGTCACGCTCGCGTCAGCGCCCGGCACGTTCCTTCTGCAACAAGAGGGTGCGGGCGTTCCCCCTCCGGCAACGACGATTACGGTCACCGGCGGCGGCGGACTGCAGGCTACGGCGACCGTCACCACTGGATTTCACATCTGCGGATAGTCCAGCGGTCACCCGTAAAGGGGGCCGATGGTCGGCGCCGTAGGCACGTAGCTCAGATATTCTGTGCTTCCTCGAGCGCGCGTTCTTCCGGCCATGCCGCACCTTCGGCCGCGAGCGTTTCGATCTCGGCATCGCTCAGCCGCTCGCGCAAGATCGCGGTGACCTTTTCATAGCCCCACCTTTCAGTCGGTTGTCGTTCGTACCCGAGTTCCCGAAACCGCGCGTCGACATAACCGATGAGCTGCGCCGCCCTGTGAATGCCTTTCCGCTGGGTCGCTAGCAGCGCGAGATGTTGCAACGCGATGACGATCAACAAGGGGTATTGCGCTTGCCGGGCCCAACGCAACCCCGTCTGTGCGGATTCATACGCACCGTCGACGTCGCCCAACGCGAAGCGGTACGCGGCCATGTTTATGTTGTCCGTGGCCAAGTGCGTGATGTTCTTCCCGGGTGTTAGGATGTCTAGCGCTTCAGTCATGAGGTGGATCGCCTCGTCAGGCTGACTGGCCGCAAAGGCCAACTCCGCGAGATTTGCCAGCACGATGGCCGTGCCGTCATCGTCGCCGAGTGATTTATTGACGTCAAGCGCCTGCGCGTACAACGCACGGGCCGCAGCGGCATCGCCTCGATTCCACTGATTGCCCGCCAGCAAGTTCAGACAGTCGGCCTCTCCGCGTTTATCTCCTAGCGTCCGCATCGCTGCAAGAGCGCTGTCGAAGATCTCGCTTGCCTCCTCGAAGCGCCCCATGTCGAAAAGACCGACGGCGAGATAGTAGAGCGCCCATGCCGACCCGCGCGCATCTCGCGTCGATCCATAGAGAGCGACGGCACGTTGCGCGAAATCGTGCAAGCGGCTACCGACGGAAAGCCTGCAGCGCGCAAGCCACAACCCGGCCGCCACGTTGGGGAACGCAGATTCGTCGAGATCGGCTTGCGCGCGGTCGATCCAACGCCGCCCTTCAAGTGAAAGGCCGCCGACGAACCATAGCCAGCCTAGCCCTCCGGCCATAGATGCGCCCAGTGCAGCGTCGCGCCCGCCGGTGAGCGCCCAATCCATTGCGGCGCGATAGTTGTCCAAGTCCAATTCCATTGCCGCGAGCCACTTAGATGTCGAACCTGCGCCGCGGAGGACGTCTGCTGCTTGCGCCTGATCGCGAAAATATTCTGCATGGCGTCGCGCCAGCCGGTCATGTTCGCCAGCTGCAGCAAGTTTCGCAATGGCGTACGCGCGAGTGGACTCGAGCAGCCTGTAACGCTCCTGCTCGCCGCTCGTGTCTGCCACGAGGAGCGATTTGTCGCCCAACATCGACAGCAAGTCGACGATATCGCTTTCGTCGAGACCGTCGCCGCCGCACACCGCCGCGGCGGCATCGAGGCTGAACCCGCCGGCAAAGATGCTCAACCGATTGAAGAGCGTCTGCTCTTGCGGCGCGAGCAGATCGTAGCTCCAGCTTATGAGTGCTGTCAGGGTCTTCTGTCGAGGCAGCGCAGTCCGGCTTCCGCCGGTGAGAACCTTAAAGCGCTCGTTTAGCCGTTGGGCGAGATTAGGTATGCTGAGCACCTTTACTCTCGCCGCCGCAAGTTCGATCGCGAGCGGGATGCCGTCCAGTCGCCGGCATATTTCCGCGATGATGGGCGCGTTGTCGCTGTTCAGAACAAAGCGCACATCTGACGCTGTGGCCCGGTCGACGAACAGGGCTATGGCGCCGAAATCTGACGCGCGCTGCGCCGTGAGTCCCACGGTCGTTTCAGGCACTGCAAGCGAAGGCAAGCGATAGAGAACCTCGCCGGGAATGCCGAGCATCTGCCGTGACGTGGCGACGATCTGCACTTGACTTGCGGCACCTAAAATAGCAGCGGCGATTGCCGCGGCGGCGTCGATCACGTGCTCGCAGTTGTCCAGCACGAGCAACAACTGTTTGCGCTTGAGCCACTGCGGAATCGCCTCGTCGATACTGCTGCCCTCGGCCTGCGTCATGCCGACTACCTTTGCGACCACGCTCGTCACGAGCTCCGCGTCCGCGACGGGGGCGAGATCGGCGAACCAGACGCCGTCTGCAAAACTGTCGATGAGATCAGCGGCTGCCTGTAACGCAAGCCGCGTCTTGCCGATGCCACCCGCACCGGATATTGTGAGCAATCGGTGGTTACTTACGAGTGCTTTGACTTCTTCGAGCTCTTCCGCTCGGCCGAGAAGGGTCGTGAGCTGAATCGGCAGATTGTTCGCTCGTGCGTCAAGCGAGTTGAGCGGCGGAAACTCCCGCTGCAGACCCGCCGTAGCCAGCTGCCAGACGTGTTCAGGTTGCGTGAGGTCTTTCAGCCGCCGCAGCCCGAGGTCGATGAGCGTGGCGCCCGGCGGCAGTACGCGGCTGACCGCATGCGCCGTCGCGCCGGAGACCAAGACCTGACCGCCGTGACCGATGGACATGATCCGCGCCGCCCGGTTGACGGAGGTTCCGTAATAGTCGCCGCCGCGCTCCTCCGCAGTACCGGTGTGCACCCCCATGCGGACGCGCAGGCCGCCGACAGCCGAGAAATCTTCTTCTTCTAACGTGCGCTGCGCATGTGACGCGGCTGCGATCGCGTCACGCGGCGTTTGAAATGCGACACAGAACGCGTCGCCTAGCGATTTGAAGACGTGACCGCCGTGTGCGTCGATCGCACTGGATACGATCTGTTCATGGCGTGCGACCGCCGCCTTCATCTGGTCGGGTTGCGCTTCCCAGCGGCGTGTCGAGCCTTCGATATCCGTGAAGAGAAATGCCACTTCGCCCGTGGGGAGGTGGGCTCGCTCCACCTTTTTGGCCGGCATTACACCTTCGGAAGACATTGGCAGTGCGCTTCTGTCGCAACCTGGCTCTGCCCTCGGCACCACAGACGTCCGCCCAAATCATTTCCGTCGGCGCCGAAGGAGTAAGAAAGCCGCCACTGCCGCGAACAGCGCAAGGCCGATCGTTCCGCTTCGCGCGGCGTTGTTCGACTCGACGCGAACGTCCGGCATGAACCGTCGTTCCGGGAATGCGTCGTCGCTCGGCCTGCTGCGATCGTCGATGGCCATCTTCAGCACCTGTGCCGGGTGAAGCGCCTGCCGTCCGGTCGTCTGGGCGATCTGTTCTCTACAGCTGAAACCATTCGCGACGATGAGCGCGCGTTCGTCGGCCTGTCGCACCTTGGGCAAAAGCACTCGCTCGCCCACAGCGATGGACACATCGTAGTGCCGCGCCTCGAAGCCGAACGGACCCGCCATGCCGCAGCAGCCGCTGTCCGGATATTCCGATTCAAGGCCGATCGCGTCGAACAGCTTTCGCTCGCTCGATGCGTCGAGAATTGCTTTTTGGTGACAGTGCTGCTGGACGAGCGCTTTGCGGCGCAATCGCGGCGGCGCGTATTCCGGCGCTCTCTTGGCGAGAAATTCCGTGAGCAGAAAAGTGCTCTCCTTGAGCCGCCTCGCGTCTTCGTCCGGCCCGAGAAGATTGAGCATCTCGTCGCGAAATATCGAAAGGCAGCTCGGTTCCAGGACGACGACACAGACTCCAGCCCGAATCTGGGGACGCAGCGCCTCGAGGATGCGGTGCAGCATCGTCTTAGCCCGGTCGAGCATGCCGAAATCGTACAGCGGACGTCCGCAGCACAGCGGAACGGCCGGAATCACGACGCGGTAGCCCGCATCTTCCAGCACTTCGACGGCCGCCTGCGCTGTTGACGGATGGAAGTGGTTGTTCCAGGTGTCCGGCCACAGCAGCACGTCGCCTTTTGGTGCCGCACGATCCCGGGGCGGCCGCGCGGCGAACCACGCGCGGAACGACTGCGGCGCGAACAACGGAATCTCTCGCTTGCGCGCGATCGAAACGATGCGTTTTGCGATGTCGCCCACCACCGGCGCGTGCGTCAGCGCGTTGACCAATGCAGGTGCGAGCGATGCGATGCGCGCCCACCAGAACATGAGTCCGAAAGCATATGCTGCGAGCGGGCGCGGTTTGCGCTCGTAGTAGTGGGCGAGGAATTCGGCTTTGTACGTCGCCATGTCGACGTTGACCGGGCATTCGCCCTTACACCCCTTGCACGAAAGGCAGAGATCGAGCGCGTCTTTCACCGCTTCGTCCTGCCAGCCGTTTTTCATCGGATCGCCTTCGAGCATCTCGAAGAGCAAACGAGCTCGGCCGCGCGTCGAATACGCCTCTTCTTTTGTCACCATATAGCTTGGGCACATGGTTCCCGCGTCGTGCTTACGGCATTTGCCGGTGCCGACGCAACGGTTTGCCGCGACTGCAAAGCTCCCGTGGTCGGATTCAAAAGTGAAATGCGTCTTGGGCTCCCAGGGTTTGTAGTCCGGTCCCCAGCGAAGATTCTCGTCGAGCTTGTACGGGTGCACGACTTTGCCGGGGTTCATCATGTTGCGCGGATCCCAGATCGACTTGAACTCCCAGAACGCGTGGACAAGGTCATCGCCGAACATGATCGGCAGGAGTTCGCCGCGTGCTTGCCCGTCGCCGTGTTCGCCCGACAGCGATCCGCCGTGCTCGACGCAGATGCGCGCCATCTTCGTCACGAACTCGCGATATTTGGCGATGCCTTGCGCCGTGAAGAGATCGAAGTCGATGCTCACGTGCACGCACGCCTGGCCGAAATGCCCGTAGATCGAACCCGTGTAATCATAGTCATCGAGCATTTTCTGCAACGCCCGCAAATAGTCGCCGAGCCGCTTTGGGTCTACAGCTGAATCTTCCCAGCCGGGATAAAAGTCGGGTTGGTTGGGGATCTTCGACGTCGATCCGAGCGCTTCGTCGCGAAAGGCCCACAGTTGCGATTGCTGCGCGCTATCCTCCATGAGCTTCATCGCCGGCGGTTCGGGCAGGGACGTGACGGCCTGCATCAATGCGTGCGCGGCCGCCATCGCTTCGCCTTTTGTCTCGCCGCCGAACTCGCAGATCAACCATCCGTTGCCTTCCGGAAACATCGAACGTCCGGTCTCGGTCTTGCCTTTCAATTCGAGGAAGCGGAACATGGAGTCTGCGATCCCCTCGAGCGCGATGGGCGCATGCTCGTCGCAAAACGGAACGTAGTCGCCGGCCGTTGCAAGATCCGCGAAACCTAGGATCAGCAAGACGCGATGCGGCGGACTGTGCACGAGTCGAACGGTGGCCTCGAGGATCGTGACGCACGTCCCCTCGGTTCCGACGAGCGCGCGGGCCACGTTGAACCCGTTCTCAGGCAAGAGCTCGTCGAGCGCGAAGCCGGAAACCCGGCGCGGGATCTTGGGAAAGCGCGCACGGATCGTGCCGGCGTACCGGTCGCGCAGCGCCTTGAGGTCGGCGTAGATCTTGCCTTTCCGGCCGCCGTCGGCGATGATGCGCTCGAGCTCGCCCCCGGAGGTCGGGCCGACGCGCAGGCGCAGACCGTCGTACGTGACGATGTCGAGTGCCTCGACGTTCTCTTGCGTCTTGCCGGCCATTTGCGCGTGCATGCCGCACGAATTATTGCCGATCATCCCGCCGAACGTATTTCGGTTGTGCGTTGCCGGATCGGGGCCGAAGGTGAGATGCCGCTGTTCGGCGCGATTGCGCAGATCATCGTTCACGCAACCGGGTTGCACGCGCGCACGTCTTGCTTCCCAATCGATCTCCACTATCCGGTTCATATACTTGCTGAAATCGAGGATCACGGCCACGTTGCACGTCTCGCCTGCTAAGCTGGTGCCGCCGCCGCGCGAACAGACCGGCGCGCCAAAGGCGCGGCAGGCTGCGAGTGCTTGTTCCACGTCCTTTGCGTCCACCGGAAGGACAAGTCCGATCGGTATCTGACGATAGTTCGAGGCGTCGGTCGAGTACATCGCGCGAGTTCCGGCGTCAAAGCGGACCTCACCGCGTACGCGCCTGCGAAGTTCGGCTTCCAGACCCGCCGCATCGACTGCGTTGGAGCCGTTCGATTCGCGACGTTCGGCCGGCGTCACGACGCGGACATGATTTCAGGCGCTAGGAAAAGAACGTTTCCGGGCACGCTTTCACGCAATCCGTGTACATTCCGCAAATCGGTCGCTCCTTGCGGCACTTTTGCTATCAGACATGGGGTACATAAGCATAGTGGAGTCGTTATCTTCCGAGACAGTGCGCGCTCTGAAGCTGCACGCCAATGACATCCGGCAAGGCATCATTCGATCGCTCGTCGCGGCCGGTTCGGGCCATTCGGCCGGGCCGCTCGATATGGCGGACGTTTTCGCAGCCCTCTACTTTCACATCCTGCGCAATAAGCCGTCTGAACCCGAATGGGCGGATCGCGACAGATTGCTGCTTTCCTGCGGACACATCGCGCCGGTTCGCTACAGCGCGATGGCGTACGCCGGGTATTTTCCAGTCGAAGAATTGACCACGCTGCGCAAATTTGGTTCGCGCTTGCAAGGACATCCGGAGCGTATGCGCCTTCCCGCGCTGGAAACCACCTCGGGGCCGCTCGGCGAAGGACTCGCGCAAGGCACAGGAATGGCGTTGGCGGCGAAAATGGACGAGGCGCAATGGCGCACGTACGTCGTCACATCCGACGCTGAACACCAATGCGGGCTGCACTGGGAAGCCGCGATGACGGCAGCTAAATTCAAACTCGACAATCTCACCTGCATCATCGACCGGAACTTCATTCAAATAGACGGCGGCACCGAAGACGTCATGCCGCTCGAACCGCTCGCGGACAAATATCGCGCGTTCAATTGGGAAGTCTTCCAGTGCGACGGCAACGACATCGCGGAGTTCATCACCACGATGGAAAAGGCCAAAAGCGTCCGCGGCAAACCGCAAGTCGTCGTCGCGCACACGCTGCCCGGCAAAGGCGTCGCGTACATGGAAGGGGATTATCGTTGGCACGGCAAGCCGCCCAATCGACAGCAAGCCGATGAGGCGCTGAGCGAATTGTCGGCGCAGCGAGAGGCGCTGGTGAAACACGATGAGTAACGCACGCCGCACGCAGACCGCTCAGACCCAGCCGATGCATCTCGTCGACCTCGAAACCGCGAAAATTCAGCTCGTTCCGACACGCGATGGATTCGGCGAGGGTTTGATCGCGGCGGGGCGGGCAAACCCGCAGGTCATCGGGATATGCGCAGACTTGTCGGAATCGACGCGCATGGAGGGTTTCAAAACCGCGTTCCCCCAGCGCTATATCGAGATCGGCGTGGCGGAACAGATGCTCGTAGCGATGGCGGCGGGTCTGGCCGCGATCGGCAAGATCCCATTTATCGCGAGCTACGCGATGTTCGACCCGGGCCGCTCGTGGGAGCAAGTCCGGACGACGATGGCGCTGAACGAGATGAACGTGAAGATCGCGGGCGCTCACGCGGGCGTCTCTGTCGGACCGGATGGTGCCACGCACCAAGCCATCGAGGACATCGCGATCATGCGGGTCATCCCGAACATGCTCGTCGTCGTGCCGTGCGACTCGATCCAGACGCACAAGGCCACGGTCGCGGTCGCCGAACGCTTCGGACCGACGTATTTGCGTTTCGGACGCGAAAAATCCGCGATCGTCACGACCGACGACACGCCGTTTGAAATAGGCACGGCCCAGACGTTTCGCGGCGGCGACGACGTCGCCATCGTGGCCTGCGGAATCCTCGTCTACAACGCGCTGCAAGCCGCGCGAGAATTGGCGGAGCACGACGGAATCGAGTGTCGCGTCATCAACAACCACACCATCAAGCCGATGGATGAGGAAGCGATCGTCGCAGCCGCGCGTGAGTGCGGCGCCTTCGTGACCGTCGAAGAGCATCAAGTGCACGCGGGCATGGGCTCGCGGGTGGCGGAGATCACCGCGCAGCATCATCCGATACCGATCGAATTCATCGGCGTGCAAGATCAGTTCGGACAATCGGGAACGCCGGCCGAATTGATCGAGCACTACGGCATGGGCACCGAGTCCATCAAGGACGCCGTCCGGCGCGTCCTCAAGCGTAAACGCTAATCGTGAGTCCGACCGAATCGCCCTTTTTCTGGCCGAATGTCCGCGATGGGCAGACGGTGACCGGGGTATACTTATGCCTATGAACAAGCATAGAAAGGCTGGGGCCGCGGTTCTCGCCATCTTCGTGCTGGCAGCCGCGTTCGGCTATAACGCACGCGCCCGAGCCGACGAGGGTCCGACGTACGACGGACCGATATCGCCGCCCGAAGCACAATTCATCCAGTCGATCCAAAACGATTTGTACAACCGTTTCAAGCACGCGAGCGATGCCGAGAAGGCGGGCTACGTCCGCTATACGGGCGTTGACGAAACGGGCGCCATCAGCTACGCGAACCGGCAATGGATCTCCGACCCCACCCACCCCAGTCAGCTCTGGTACGATAAGGACGGCAACATTCTCGGCGCCGACTTCTCCGTGCCCCGGCCGAACGGTGAAGCGCGTCCGCATCTGTGGGGCATCGACCCAGGGCGCTGGGTGGAGTTTGAGGGGCACATCCACTACGTGCTGAAGGATCCCGCCACCGGAGCATTGAGTTACGACCACTGGATTTGGAATAGCGACTTCGTCGCGGCCGGCGGCAGCCTCACAAACCCGTCAGCCGACACCGTCGTGCGTCTCGGCAAGGCGAAGAGCGCCGCAGACGTCGTCACCATCTTTGAATTTCCCACGATTTGGGATCTCATCGTCTGGGTGAAGACAAATCCCGACGGGGCATTTGCCTACAAAAATCCGACAGTGACGCCGTAGAACGCGACAAGCGCAACGGGAAGACATGCTCTAGGGTTCTTCTCGTCACTCTTCGAACGGCGAACTCATGGCCATTTGGATCGTCTTGCACGTCTTGGCGATGTTCATCGCGTTTGGGTTCACAAACGGGATAGGCATCCTCGTAAGCGCGATCGCAGATACGCGCGATGTTCGAGCAATCAGGACAGCAGTACGGATCGGGGGTCCGCTGCAGACAGCCGGCCTCGTCATCATGCTGGTCGGCGTCGTCTTTGGATTCGCATCGGCGGCGAGCGCGGGATTCAACCTCACATCGACGTGGCTCGTCGAAGCATATGTGCTCCTCGCGTTGCTCTTGATCGTCGGAGTCGGCGTGCACAAGACCTGGTTTGGCAGGCTCGCTCGGGCAGCCGCAGCGAGCAGCGATGAGAGCGCGTCACCGGAATTGTCCGCCGTGATCGGCGATCGTCTGGTCCGTATCGCAGGGCCAGTCAGCGGCATACTTTGGATCTTGTTGATCGTGGTGATGGTCGTGAGGCCCTCCTAAGGAGTCACGTTCCCATGGGCACGCTGAAGATTCGAGGCGCGCTGTGTTGCGCCGCAGCCCTCCTAGTGGGGGCTTCTTCTGCCGGCGCCGTGCCCGCTCCGACGCCTTCATCTCCGGCCGATTGCAATTCGACGCCGCAGGCTATGGCGTGCGGCGCACTTCGTGGAGATCGCGCTGAGGGGTGGCTCGCGCAAACCCGCTCGCCGGTGTTGGCGCGCAACGGCATGGTCGTCACGAGTCAACCCCTTGCCGCACAAGCCGGACTGCGCATACTCATGGCCGGCGGGAACGCGGTTGACGCCGCGGTCGCAACCGCTGCGGCGCTCAACGTCACCGAACCGATGAACGTCGGACTGGGCGGCGATCTCTTCGCGATCGTCTACATCGCGCGCGACCGCAAAGTCTACGTGCTCAACGCGAGCGGCACCGCGCCGACGGGCGCCACGGTCGCGCATTTCAACGCTCTCGGCTACAGATACGACCGGCACGACTGGGGGCCGGGTTCCGGCATGCCGTCCGGCGGAATTCTCGACGTCACCGTTCCCGGCGCTGCGTGGGGTTGGGACGAACTGCTCCGGCGCTACGGCACGATGGGTCTGGATCGCGTATTGGCGCCGGCGGTCGACTATGCAGAGAACGGTTTTCCGATTTCCGAGCGCATCGCGCGCGATTGGCAGCTGCCCGACGCACTTCCCCTGCGCGGTTGCTGCTCGCGACTCGATCCCGACTCTGTGATGACCTGGTACGTCAACGGCCGGCAGCCGGAGACCGGGCAGATCTTTCGCAATCAGCAGCTCGCGCACACGTTGCGGCTGATGCAGCGATACGGTCGCGACGTGTTCTACAAAGGAGAGATCGCCCGCGCCATCGTCGCCAAGTCGAATGCGCTCGGCGGCACGATGACGTTGGCCGACCTTGCGCGGTACCACGGCGAATGGGTTGCGCCTTTGCGCGCCGACTATCACGGCTACGACGTCATGGAACTCCCGCCTCCATCGCAAGGCTATGCGACGCTTGAAGCGCTCGACATACTCGCGCAGTGCGTTCCCAAACTTCTGCCAGGACGGTCGCTCGCGTCCCTCGGTCCTACGAATCCGCTCTACTGGCACATGCTCGTCGAAGCGAAGAAACTCGCGTATGCCGACCTTTACGACTACAACGCCGATCCCGACCATGCCGTCGTTCCGACAGATAAGCTCCTGTCGCAAGACTACGCGCGCTCGCTGTGCGCGAAGATCGATCCGGCCCATGCGGCGAACACAGGACCGCCGGGCGAATCCAGCGGCAAAGGCGACACGATCGTCTTGTCGACCGCCGATCGCTTCGGCAACATGGTCTCGTTGGTCAACAGCAACTATGACGGGTTCGGCTCCGGCATCACGGTGCCGGGTTACGGTTTTATCTTACACGATCGAGGCGGGCTCTTCACGCTTGACCCCAAGAGCCCAAATGTCATCGCACCGCAAAAGCGTCCGTTCAACACGCTCATGGCCGGCTTTGTGATGCGTGACGGTCGGCCGTTCATGACGCTCGGCTTGATGGGTGGAGACATGCAAGCGCAGGGGCACGAGCAGATCCTCGTCGATATCATCGACCTCGGCGCGAACGTGCAGCAGGCGGGTGACATGGCGCGCTTCCGCCATTTCGAAGTGACCAACAGGCTGTACTTGGAATCGCCGCTCTACGACCTGCTCGGGGAGCGGCTCAAAGCGATGGGCCACGACGTGCGTTCGTCGAACCGCGCGCCGATGGGCGGATACCAGGCGATCATGGTGCTGCCGAGCGGCGCCTATGCGGGCGGGTCCGATTTCGGCAAAGATGGCGAGGCTGTCGGGTGGTGAACGGCGGGCCGTCGCCCAGCCCACGAGTCACCGGCGCTATCTATCTACTGTATTTTCTTATGGCGATAATCGCCGTCGTGCTTGTCCGTGGGCTTGTCATCGCCGGCGATGCCGCGTCAACGGCGCACAATATCGTCGCGCACGAGACTCTCTTTCGAGCGGGATCCGCAATCGGGCTCATCGGAACCGCACTGTACGTAGCGGTGACGGCCCTCTTCTACGGTCTGTTCAAGCCGGTGAACGAGACGCTTGCGCGCCTCGCGCTGCTCTTCAGCCTTGTGGGATGTGCGATGCAGGGTGCGAGCAACGTCCTCCAACTCGCTGCGTTGGACGTTCTGGGAAGCGGCCGCTATCTCAATTCATTTTCCGTGGAGCAGTCGCAGGCTCTGGCGATGCTTTTTCTCACGCTCCACGCACAGTCCGGATATATCGAGATCATGTTCTTTGGACTTTTCGACCTCGTGATCGGCTACCTCATCGTGAGATCCACGTTTTTGCCGCGCTTCTTGGGCATACTGATGGTGCTTGCCGGAATAGGCTGGTTGACGTTTCTCTCACCGGCATTCGCGAGCCACGCGGCGCCGCTCATCGAAA
Organism: Candidatus Eremiobacteraceae bacterium; assembly: GCA_035295225.1. Classification (NCBI taxonomy): domain Bacteria; kingdom Bacillati; phylum Vulcanimicrobiota; class Vulcanimicrobiia; order Candidatus Eremiobacterales; family Candidatus Eremiobacteraceae; species Candidatus Eremiobacteraceae bacterium. The sequence continues at coordinate 26,641 of DATGJI010000031.1, forward strand.
GTCTCGGCTTCGTCGCGGAGCTGTGCCTGATGCTCTGGCTGATTTTTATGGGTGTGAACGTGGAACGCTGGAAAGAACAAGCCGGCTCAAGGGATGTCTAGCGATACGAAGATGAAGTCGGCGTCGCCGTCCATCACGGCGATCTGGCTGACCGGCGGACCTCCGCGGTAGCTATAGTAGGGAGCGTCGATGCAGGTCGTCACGTGATCGCCGACCCGCATCGCGCGTTTTGCCATATATTGCATGTCCGACATGGTGCTATCGTCGAGGCGAGCGCTGCGCCCATCTGAAAAGCGCATCTCCCCCGCTTGCGATTCCGCCGAGCCCGTGGGCGAATGGATCGCGGAAATCTTGGACTGCTGACATTTCACCTGCGCCGCTGCGACGGTCGGGATCGCCAGCGTCAAAGCCGCCGCCAGGATCCCTTTGATGATGCCGGTATGCGTCATACCGGAAGCGGTTGGACGCACCGCACGAGGACGCCTTTTCCGATTGTAACTTGACAATGAGCGACCGCTCGTGCATTATATCGGTAAAGACTATTTCGCGAGCCGGTGCGCCGAGGGTGCCACCGGCTCTTGCTATTTTGCGAGGGTGGCCCACCTATGGTTCGCAGCAATCGTCTGACATTTGCGCTTGGGGCGGCAATGCTCGTTTTGCTGTGCGCGAAAGCGGACGGCGCGCATGGTTCGGCTGTGCGCACCGGTACCGCGGCGACGCCGCATGTCCTGACGATCTCGGACGCAGGCGACGTCAACACCCTCAATCCGCATTTCGGGTCGACCGCAGCCGTCGCAAATCTCTCGGAGATGACGATGGCGTGGCTGATCAAGTGGGACGAACACAACCAGCCGTACCCGGAGCTCGCAACGCAGGTTCCGACGCGTGCGAACGGCGGCGTCAGCGGCGACGGCCTCACGATCACCTATCACATCCGTAAGGGCGTCAAGTGGTCGGACGGCGCGCCGTTCGATGCCGATGATGTCGCGTTCAGCACGGCGGTCGTGAACAATCGAGCCAACAACGAGGTGAGCCGCCTCGATCAAATCATCAAAGTGGACGAGCCTGACAAGTTCACGATCGTCTTTCACCTCAAGAAGCCGTACTCGCCCGCCATCGCCACGTTCTTCTCGAGCTGCTGCGCAAACCCGAGCCTCCTTCCCAAACACCTGTTGGCGCGATATCCGGACATCAACAATGCCCCGTACAACTCGCTGCCGGTCGGAATCGGACCATTCAAATTCGCACGCTGGGATCGCGGCAAGCAAGTCGTGCTTGTCGCAAATCCGCTCTATTGGCGCGGCCGCCCGAGGCTCGACAAGATCATCTACAAGATAATCCCGGACAGGGATGATCTGCTGTCGCAGCTAGCCGCACACAACGTGGACATGTGGTATCAGTTCAGCGGCGCATACCTGACGCGCATCCAAGCCTTGGATGGTTACACGATCTACCGTCAGCCGAGTTACGCGTACAACCACTACGACTTCAACCTCACCCATCCGGCAGTCGCAGATCCTATCGTACGCCGGGCGTTGCGGCTCGCGTTCAACCGCCCCGCGCTCGTCGAGAAACTCGAACACGGGGTCGGCGTCGTGCAGGACTCGGTGACGCCGGCGACCGCTCCGTATTTCGTCGACATGGGCGTGACGCCGTTCGATCTCGCGAAAGCAAATGCCATGCTCGATCAGGATGGATGGGTGCGCGGCGCCGACGGCATCCGTTCGAAGAACGGAATCAGGCTCGAACTGCGCGTGGCGGTCCAATCCGGAAGGCCAGACACCGATGCGCAAGTCGCGCTCATCGGCGACGACTGGAAAAAGATAGGCGTCTCACTGCGCGTACGCCACTACCCGCCGGACCTGATGTTCGCGCTGCCCCAGAAGGGCGGCGTCGTGTTTGGGAACGACTGGGATGTGGTCACGTTCGCGTGGGCGGCCGACCCGCTCGGCGACTATTCAGGCATCTATGGCTGCGACGCATTCCCGCCTGCCGGCCAGAACGACGCGCGCTGGTGCAACAAGACTGCTCAGCGGGCGATGGACGCAGTCTTCGGGCACTACGATCTGGCACAACGCAAAGCGGACCTCGCGGTCATGATGCACGCGTTTATCCAGGACACGCCTTCCATCGTGTCGTTCCTGAGGGTGGATCTTTTCGCGTACGACAAGAACCTCAAGAACTATCATCCGAATAATCTGACGCCGTTCGACAATATGATGAACGTCGACATCTGACGGACGCGGTTGGGCCGCCCAAATCAGGTGCCTTTTTCGGCGCCGACGTAGCGTATGAACTTGAGGATGAACTGGGGCGCTGTGGAGAGCAAAGACGCGTCGCCGTACGCGAGAAAAATCTCGCCGCCCACAACTTTTTGGTGAAACGCCGCCGAGATGTTCCATGCGCTTTGCGCCGTTGGAGCGGTGGTGAATTCGGGCGGCGTGCCGATGATGCGTCGAACGCCGAGCGCAAGAGATTGATTCGGTCCCGACTGGTACGAAAAGCTCGCGCGCTCCAGCCACTGGGTCAAATGCTCGCCGGCATCCGCGAACTGGCTCTTGTCGTCCACTGCCTGATCGGTGTCGTCGGCCTCCAGCGAAAGAGCACCGCGCGTTCCTAAGCGAACCGTGGCGCTGCGCGTCCATGTGTCGAGGCGGCCCGGACCAAATCGACCCGAATTGAAGGCGACGAAACTAGGCATTGCGCTGTTCAAATTGTATCCAAGTTGGCCGCCTTGCTGGGTGACCGGCATGAACTCACCTTCTCCATGCGGCATCTGCAAGCGCACGTACGACGAACCCGTTGAGACCTGCACGTTGAAGAGCGTGCGCGTGGTGAGGGACCCCGACACGTTGGTCACGGATTGATCCATCGCGCCCGTGTGATCGTGATACCGGTCGAGGTCCCCGTTCACATCGAACTCAATAAAGCGCGCCGTCGGCGCGAATTTGAACGGCTTAGAGAAATTGACGTCATAACCCGCGATATCCGGATGCTGCACGAGACCGTCGGTGGGATCGAAATACAGTCCGACTTTGCGCAACACGGCGAAGAGGCTTGAGCCGTTCGGGCTGAAGACACCCGCGCCGGCTTCGTAGCGCTGCGCTTGCGATCCGTCGAGCACTTGGGAGCCCGAATTGTTCCCGAAGCGCGCGAATTCTTCGAGATCCGTAAGATTGCTATGCGTGAACGTCATCCCGTCGGCGACGTCGTGCAGATCGGGCGTATCGACCATGCTTCCTTGAAAATTGAGCGCGGTCTTTTGATTTGGCGTGACGTAGTTCACCGCTTCAGCCGTATCATCGCGCTGGATGCCCGTCGTGTGCAGCATGCCATAACTGAAAAGACCTCGCTGCCCTTCGACAGCATACCCCTCGCGCGGCGTGGGAATGATCGGCGTGTAGAATTCGATGATGCCCGGGCATGCCGAACAGATTCCGTTTGGATAGCTGTAGAAATTCGCGCCCTGCGTGAAGAACGGCCGCACTTCTTGGTAGATGCGCGGAAAGACGGTGGGCGCGATCGTCTGCTGGTCGGTTTCGACGTTTGAATAGTCTGGATACAGAGTGCCCACAAACGATGTTCCTGAGATCAGCGGAATCGAAATATCGGCGCCTTCACGAATCGCAGAGCCGCCGGCGGCTGCGGACGCTGCCTTTCCCAGGGCGTAAATTCCGAAGCGCGGCTTTTCACGCAGCGCCGCGAGACGGGGCAGGCCGGAGAGCGAACCGGAATAGTTGACGTCGTTGAAATCGGTCTGGGCAGGACCGAAACTCCAGACAAACGGGTGGTTCGTCACCGGCATATAGCGGATGAACTGGATGCGCCAATCGCCCGAGCCCGTTCCGTGCATTACCGCCAATGGGATCTTCATCGTGATCGTGTAGCCGCCCGGTACGACTTTACCAGCGCTCCACCATTCCGGTTCGAACGAGTTGTTCTCCGTGGAGTATTGATAGTGCGTGCCGATGGCAGTGGACGTGAACTTGTAGCGAAAGCCGCGGGTGCCGTTCGGCCAGAGGTCCACTTGCACTTCGTCGTCGGTATCCAGACCGACGCCGTTCGTATGCTCCGTCGTGCGCACGGGGATGCTCTGTCTGGCCTCGATCCCCACGTACAAAAAGACTCCGTCCGTCAAGGTGTACGCGGCGGTGTCTTCTTTGGCCGCCGCGTGATCGCGCAAGTCGTACGAGAGATGCGCGACGGCGGCCGCTTTCCACGCCGGGTTGTCGAGCGTGCCGTCGATCGGCGGAACGGCCGCCGCATGCGGAACGACGAGCGACCCGAGGTGGACCGTTTCGCCGCGTACCCCGGCTGCCGACGAAGAGATGACGGACGCGATCAGCAGACATCGCAGTAGCAAGCGATGCGTCGTGAGCAAACATGCACCTCCACTACTAATTTCATAGTTATTCTAGCGGGTACGCGAGACTGTGTCAATCGTTTGATACGAAGGTCGCCGTACGCCGACCGCGGTATTCGAGGAAGATGTTCACGCCCGCGGAGCGCGCTGACCTGCGCGACGACCTCATCGCATCGGCGCGCGCGGACGCTCGGATCATCGGCGCCGCGCTCACCGGCTCGGCGGCCGCCGACCGAGAAGACCGCTGGTCCGACATCGATCTCGCTTTCGGCGTGGCCGCGGATGCGGATCTGGACGCCACGATCGCGGACTGGACCGGCCGGATGTATGCCGCGCACGACGCCGTCCATCATCTCGATGTCTTTCGCGGCGCTACGGTATACCGTGTTTTCTTACTCGCCAACACGCTTCAGGTCGACCTCGCCTTCTCCCCCGCCCCAGAGTTCGGCGCTATCGCTCCCAGTTTTCGATTGATATTCGGCACAGCTGGCGACCCGCCGGCAGCGAAACCTCCCGACGCGGCTAGACTCATCGGTATGGGCTGGCTGTATGCGCTTCACGCTCGCTCGAGCATAAAGCGCGATCGAGTCTGGCAAGCGGAATATATGGTCAGCGGACTCCGCGACCACGTCTTCGCGTTGGCGTGCTTGCGCAGCGGAGTTCCCGCGACCGAGGCCCGCGGCATCGATAGTCTTCCGGCCGAGGTGACGACCGCGCTGTCGGGCGCGCTCGTCCGCTCCCTCGACATCGCCGAACTTTCGCGCGCGTTCCGCGTCGGGTGCGACGCCTTGCTGAACGAGATCCGGTGCGTCGACGCGAAGCTGGCCGACCGCGTGACTGGCGCAATCCGCGAGATGGCCAATTCCTGACTAGCCAATGTTACCAGACGACCGTTCGTCCAGCGTCTCGGCTGCCCATTAAGGCAAGGTGGATTGATAGATGCGAGGAGCGGGTACACGCGTCATGCCGGCGTCTCACCTAAGAAGCCAACAAGGAGAGAACCTCATGGACGAATGGGTAACCGGGATTTTTCGAGATAAGGGAGCCGCCGATGACGCAGTCGACGACCTGCAAAAAGCAGGCTACGGGATGAACGACATCAGCGTCATGATGACGGACGACACGCGCACGAAAAAGTTCGCCGCTGAAAAAGGCACGAAAGCTCCTGAAGGCGCCGCGGCCGGCGGCGTCGTGGGCGGAGCCATAGGCGCGATATTGGCCGGGGTCACGGCCACGGGCAGTATCGCCGCGATCGCGGCGACAGGCGGTGCGGCGGCGCCTCTTGTGGTCGGTCCGCTGGCAGCCGCCTTAGCAGGCCTTGGAGCTGGAGCGGTAGGCGGCGGAATCGTGGGCGGCCTCATCGGTCTGGGCATTCCCGAGGTGCGCGCCAAGGAATACGAGCAAAAGCTTCGCGACGGCGGGATTTTGGTCGGAGTGCGCGCATCGACTCCCGTCGATGCGGCGAACGCGCGGACGATTCTCGCTACCGCTCAGGCGAGCGACGATGAGACAAAAGCGCGGCAGAAAGTCGCGGCTGCAAACGGCAACGACATGAATGCGCGCGTCGGCGCCTCGGTTGGAAGTTCGTCAAACGTGGGGCCCGACACGACTCCCTGACCTCACGGCGCACAGTACCAGGACGTAAGGCGGCCGATCCCTCGGATCGGCCGCCTTACATCCCAGTGAACGACCCCGGCGATTCGAATCTGGCTGCGCGAAGCGAGCGCTCGAATGAGCCGGCCGTGCGATCGTCTCTTCTTGCCTGATGCGCGCGCAACTCCGCCTGAAGCGAGCTTGTTCGAAGGCCCCGCTCTATTGCGGCGGCCATATCTTCCGCATCAAGAAAGGCGTCGTGGATGCCCTGCGCCCGGACTGGGTCGCGGTGATAGCCGGCATCGCCGACCAGCGCCCAACCAGGTCCGTGAGACTGCCGGTAGAAATTCGGCAAGTTCACGGTACCCTTTATGCACCCGACGTGCCGCGATGTTCGGACTCGGCCGGCAAGCTGAGAGCAGTGATCGAAAGCCGCAAAGAAATTGCTCTTCACGGACTTACGAAATTCGGGGATCAGTGCGCTGCCTATCACAAGATTGACCATCGTCAACCCGTCATCCGTCGGCGTGACGAGGAACTCGCGCGGCGGCCTCGTGTACAGCTCGAGGGTTTCGCGGTCCGTCTCACCGTCGATCGTATAGGTGTAGTAGCTTGCGGTCATGGATGGAGCCGAATTGTACTCGGCGGCACCTGCGGCGCGCGCAAGCGGCGAATCTCTTCCGTCAGCGCCGACGACGATCGAACCCCGCGCTTCAAATCGCTTTCCTGATATCGCGTCGTGAGCTCGAATCCCGATCACGCGATCGTCGTCGAAAATCAATTGGTCGAAAACGGCGTGCTCGCGGACGTCCGCCCCAGCCTCCCGAGCCGCGCGCACGAGCAGCGCATCGAGCTTGAACCGGCGGAGGCTGATGGCATATGCGATCCCGTCCACGGCTTGGAGAGCTTCGCGCCGATCGCCGTCCGGGGTGCTCGCGAACCACTGCGTGCATTTCGCTGGACCTGCCGCCAAGATCATATCGAGAACGGACCAGCGGTGAAGAGCCGCGACGCCTTCGGGCCAGATGAAGTGGGTGGAGATCGTGTCGCTGGGAAATGTGCTTCGATCGAACGCGGCGACCGAGAAGCCCTTGCGTGCCAGCAGCATCGCGAGCGGCGCTCCCGCGCAGCGAGCGCCGACGATCAGAACATCGGATGTCACGCGGCGATTCGCGCGCTGACCACCGGTACCATCCACACTGCGTATCCGTCGGGGTCGCGAACGTTCGCGATCATCTGATTGAAATAGTCGATCGCTGTTTGCCGCGAAAATCGCGTGAGCTCGCCGATCGAGTCCGCATAGCCGTCGCGCCAGGCGCCGAGGATGGCCGCGAAAAGCTCGCGCGAACGCAGCGTGTCGACCACGACGTATTCGATGGCGATTTCCGTCAGGTCTAGCGCTTTGAGGATGCTATATGTGTTGCGGCCTATGAACAGATCGGTATTGGTCGCGGCTTCGAAGCTCCTCGGCGCGTCGTGCCAGAAATCTCCCGGGTCGAGCGCCGCGCGCTGAAAGTGCAGCATGCCGTAGTCCTCGGGAATGAGATGAAGATAACCGCCCGGCCGGGTCACGCGCGCGAGCTCCGCGACGGCTTTGCCGGGATCCGGAATCGAGTGGAGGACGTGGCGGCATACCGTAAGATCGAAACTCGCATCCCGTGCGTCGAGCGCGTAAATGCTCTGATGCGCGAACGATACCCGCGGTGCTAGCGCCGCGAATCGCGATCGCGCCAGATCGAGATGAGAGTCGATGATGTCCACACCAAGCACGTTCGCGCGCGGATAGCGCTCAGCAAGTCGAGATGTTATCTCGCCGGTGCCGCAGCCTGCATCTAAGATCCGGGGATCGGGGGGCAATGCGTACCGCCCGAAAAGCAGCGCCTCTTGGGGCCATATGGCCTCCGCCTGCGCGCGAAGGTTGCGCACCATGGACTCGTCGGCCATCTGCTGTGCGTGTGGATTCGTCTCATCCATACCGCATTTTGATTCTTCGAGACCGGGTTTGGTCCCGTTTCTGAAAAGAGACCGCGCCGAACGGCGCGGTCTCTTTGTGGCGGGCTGTCGTCGTGTTGCCCTGTTCTCTGTTCGTCGTCAGAGCTTAAGATGTCCGTGGACTATCAGGAAGATCACAGCGACGAAACGCCGTTTTAATGTTCGTAATCGTTGGTGGGATGCGCCGTGGCTTTGATGTGCACCGTGTAATCGACAAAGACCAATATCGTTTTCGATGAATCGATCGTGAGATCTTTACCTTTCACAAAGTTGTGCGCGAACAGTCCAAGCGGGCCGAGCACGACGTAGCTCGCGATCGTGGCGGTGCTGGCGGCGCCTGAATTGCCTTCAGCTTGATTCGCGTGGCTGATGTTCGACAACTTGACTTTGCCGCCGTCGGCGCTATAGACGTAGTCGACTTGCAGACCCAAGCTGCCCGGGTGGCCGTGGCTGCCCGCTCGATCGACCGAGATGACTTCGCCCTGTCCGGGGGAACCCTTGGGTATCACGATCCAGTTGTTGACGACGATATCCTTCGCGGTGGTGATCTGAAAGACATCACCCACGTTTGCATTGCTGGACGATATAGGCTCGACGACCTGCACCGGAACCTGCGTTCCGCCCGGAACCGTGACAACCGTAGCGGCGGTCGCGATCGACGGCGCGAACAACGCAAAAACCAGCATGAGACCGCACATCTTACTCGTCATGATCTTCTCCCTTAGAATGATCGCGCGAACAATGAACACACGAAATGCGACCGTCTTTCAGACGGTCAAGTGCAATAGGCTCCATAGATCCTATTGCCGACGGCGACGCGTTTTTGCCCGATTTCACGAGGATTTCCTCTACAGGTCGAAGCGTCGCCCCGCGCGGAACTCAAGTACGGATGAATCGGCTTACCGCAATCGCCGCCTGTTCGCTTGTAATGCTCGCTTGCTGCGCGGCGTCTGGCCAAGGACCTTTGGTAAGGGACGAACAGGTCGTCCTTGCGAAGGGTTTCGTGGCTGCGCTTCATTCAAAGGACTACGCCCGGGTGATGAGCTTTTTCCATCCCTCGGTGCGCGCGTGCATCGATGCGAAGACTCGAGGTTTCTACAACTCCATCGTCGCCCAGCAACTTCAAGGCATGCCAAGCAGCGACTACACGAAGATCACGATCACGAAACTCGGGCCGAAGTACCAGCCGATCATCTGGGCTTTCATCCCAGCCAAAGGATTTCCGTTTCCCGTGATGCCGACCTACACCATCCAACTCGACTTCCAGTCGCCGGTGGACGGCTTGCTCACCGACGTTCTCGAGGTCGCGCCGAGCGGATCATCGTGGTACTTGGTCATGCCGTGTCCGAATGCGTTTGGACTCGCCTTTATGCATGAGCTGCAGGCTCGCGACGATCGTCAGCAAGCGAGGTTGAAGCAGCTCGCTTCTGCAGTGCACGGCACGCTGCTCGCGCAGATCGACAAGCTGCTCTTGCGGGGCGACACGTTCGGTGCGGCCAAGGCATATCAGAAAGCGAGCGGCTGCGATTTCGCGACGGCGGCCGAGGTCATAGACATTCTCGACCATCAAAAGCCATGATTTTTTGAGGAGTGTGACATGAGACCGGCTGCGACAGCCTGCATGGCCAGCGCCCTTTCGGGCCTTGCCATTCTTATTTCTGCAAATGCCGCAGCAGCGGCCAACTTCGCCGGCACGTGGGCTGTGAGCGGCACGATTGGAAATCCGGTGATCGCCCTCGCTACGCCGAATTGCACATTCAAGCAGGACGGCGACACGATTTCGGGCGCCTGCGAAGGCCCAGGCTCAAAAGGAACGGCGGACGGCGTGGTGGATGGCACGACGATCGTCTGGCATTGGCACGCGGTCGCGAAGACCAAGACCGGTCTCTCCGGCGAAGCTGTATTCACCGGCGTCATGGGCACCGATGGAAGTATCAGCGGAACGTGGACGCATTCCGCCGTCACCGGTATGTCCGGGAAATTCACGGCGCAGAGGCAGGTGCAGAGCTCGCCGTCGCCCGCTACGAGCTCGGCGCCGGGAGCGTGATCACGTCCATTCCCGCCGCCCGAAAGAGGTCATCGACCGTCTTCAACGACGCTCCGACCTTGTTCACGATCGCGGCGCCGCCGGCGCTCGTGGCAGCCTTGACGGTGCCGTCGGCAAGGTAAGTCACCTGAACGGAGCCGGTGCCGGCGAGGTCGACCGAGGATGGGTGATTCGCGGCGCTGTCGGCATAGTTGAACCGTAGGGCCATTGCGCTGCCAGTGACGGCAGCGACACGACCGTACTGATCGTAGCCGATCGAGAAGTCGTGTTGGTCGTTGTCGTATGCATGCACGAGATTGCCCTTCGGATCGTACTGGAAATGTTCGGTCAGAACGGCGTCCTTGTCTGTCGTCGTGGCGATCGATACCTTGCCGCTCGCCGGATCGTATTGCCATTGATAGACGGTTCCCGATGGCATCTGCTTCTTCATCAGCCGACCGAGAGAGTCGTATGTGTACGACGTGGTGCCTTGCGGCGTGGTGACGGTTAGCGGCGACAGGTTGCGGTCGAAGGTCGTATCGGTGGCGACGCCGTCATCGGTATCGATCTCTCGCGCCAGATGATACACAAGTGAATCGAGATCGAAGAAATACTGCGATATCTTGTGATGACTTTCTCCGTTTGACTTCCGGATATCGGTCTTCACGGTATCGATCCTCGACGTCTGCGTCAGCGTCGTCGAGTAGCCGTACGTCGTGACGGTGCCATCGGGGTCGCGTAGCCGCGTTGCCAGACCTGCGTCGTTGTATGCCACCTGCGTGGAAGTGCGGCCGCCGACGATCACCGCTGTCAGCCGGTGTTCCGAGTCGTAACGGTAACGGGTTATGGCGCCGTCTTCGTCGACCGATACGAGATTGTCGTTGTTGTACTGATAGCGGACTATGCGGCCTTCCGAATCGTCGATGCTGCGGACGAAGCCGTCGGACGTGAACGAGAACACAAAGCGGTGACCTTCATTATCCAACGTCTGACTCAACCGGCCGTCCGACCCATACAGAAGCTCGACGTAGTCATGGTCGGCATCCCAAAGGCGAGTCAAGCGCCCCGAAAGGTCGAATGCCTCGTAGATCGTCTGGCCGTTATACGTGGATACGCGCTGATAGCCCTCGGGCACGCGGGTGAGGAACTCCGTCGCGAATCGTCCGCTAAAAAACGTCTCTCCCACGGCCGGCTCTGGAGACTTGAGCAGACCGAGGCTGACGAAGGTCTCCCAAGCCTGCTCTTCGTTATCGCGATTCCGGCTCAGCCAATCGCGATACGCGCTCCGATCGGCTTGGCTGCCGAACTGTCCGGCCTGTTCGGCTGCGCTCATGATCTCGTCGATGATCTGCGCTCGAGGTCGCATAGTGGACGTCGTGGGCGTGAACGTGTTGTTGGCACCGCCCCCATATTCGTGGACGACGATCGAGCCATCGTCTTGGAGCTTCAAATAATCCTCAGCCCGCGAGCCCCATCCGGTGCCGAAGATGCCCTTTCTGTCGCCGTCGAACGAGTTGTAGATGCGCGTCACGTCCATGCCTAGACCGCCGGGCGCGTGAAAGTCCGTGTGGTCGAGATAGAAATCGCCGTAGTGAGTCACCTCGTACGATGCGGCCGCGCGCACGGGCGTGAGGATGAGAAGCGCGGCGACAGCCGCGAAAACGAAGCGGATGATCGCATCCGTTCTGCGCCTATTTGCCACTTGCGGGCACCTTGCGCAAGACGTCTATCGCTTGACCGACCAAAGGATCGGAGACTCGCGCCACATCGCTTTCGCGAAGCACGAGGCCCGCGGCGGCGCGCGGATCCGGGAGATCCCCGAGGATAGGCCAGAGGAATATCCCGCCGTTCTCTGCGCCGATCACAACCGCCGAACCATCCGGAGTGAAGGCTGCAGCCGTCGCGCGCGAAGCGGGAACCGACACCGATGCGACGAGATCGCCCGAAGCTCGATCCCAGAGCTTGAATGTTCCGTCGGAGACCGTGGCCAGAAGAAACGTCGCATCGCCGGGCGAGAATGCGGCCGACTCGATCTCCCCGGTCGTACCTTGCAGGGTAACCTGAGGTCGTCCGGGCTCATCGAGGTTCCAAATCGCGCCCGGAGTACCGCCGATGCCGCCGGATGCCAAGAATTTGCCGTCAGGCGTAGAGGCAAACGCGAGCACGCGCTTGTCGTCGCTCGGCCAGCGGCTTATTTCTGTGCCCTTTGCATTGACGAGGTGAATCGTGCCTCCGACACCGCCCAGCGCAAAACCGGATCGCGCCTGGATGCCTTCGGCCACGTCGGACCATGCGCCGTAGCTGTGCCTGTCGTCTGACGAAGCGAACGATGCATAACCCGACGTGCTGATCGCAAGCACGGTGGCGCCGTCGGCGGTGAGTTGAAGCTCGCGGATGCTCGTCTGCCAGCCGGGCTCCTTCGCGAGCTGCCTGACGCCGTCGGCGCTCCACACCATCCAGCCGTTCGTCTTGTAGTCTGGATTTTCGAAGTTCGCGTCCGTCTGCGCCGCGATGACATCGTAGCCGCGACCCACGAATGCGGCTTGCGTGAACCGTTTGCGCAGCGCCGTGGAATGGATCGTGGCTAGCGGCGTCGCCCGACTTGAGGCTACGCTCCAAACTTTCACGGTGTCGCCGCCGGCGGTGACTATCCGCTGGCCGTCGGCGCTGAAATGCGCGGCGACAACCCAAGATCTGCCGGGCGATTGCGGCAAGACCCGCTCGAGTCGCGGTTCGCCCTCGATGCGCCAAAGGTCCGCCGTGCCGTCTCTGCTCGCCGTGAGCATGCGCCCGCTGCGGCGATCGAATTCGATCGAATCGACGATGTCGCGGTGAGACGCGCCCGCGCGCTCCAGCTGCGACGAGGTGTGCCAGAGAAGAACCTTTCCGTCGTCGCCGCCGGTCGCAAGCAGGCTGCCGTCCGAAGAATAGCCGGCGACAGGCGCCGCGCCGGTGTGTGCGCTCAGAACGGCGACCGGGTCGCCGTCTTGCGTCCAGAAGTTCACCGATCCGTCGGCGTAGGTCGTCTCTATTCCGTTGCCCGAAGGATTGAACGTTCCCGTCAGAGCCGCGGGCGCGCTCGCCTTTGCGGGCAGCGTTTTCTCCGTGCTGCCGCTGCTTGCGTCGAAGATCATCGCCGTTCCGTCTTCGCTTGCGCTCAAGCCGCGCGTGCCCGTCGGATCAAATGCGAGCGCATTGATCGCCGCGGTCTGATCATGCCGCTCGATCGCCTGCTTCGTGTCGACGTGGTACAGCAACACCGTTCCGTCGATGGCGCCGGCCACGATACTTTTCCCGTCGGGCGATACGGCGAGGCGCACCAGCGGACTCTTCGATGAGTCGCTGCTGGAGCCGATGACCGCGCCGGTCGACGAATTCCAGATGCCGAGCGAGCCGTCGGCCGCGCATGAAACGACCGTTCGATCATCGGGACCGAACTGCGCGGCATTGATGGCGACACCCGGTGCCGCACCGTTCCATGCCAGGAGCATTGCGCCGTTCGCGGCACTCCAAACTTTGATCTTCCCATCGCTGCCGGACGTCAGGATGCGCGTTCCGCCGTGACTGAACGTGACCGAATTCACGCGTCCGGCGTGTCCTTCCAGATCATCCCTCTTATCGCGCAGCGCGATGGGCGATGCATCCGTGTTCGGACCGATCCCGTGCAGGTCGTAAAGTTTTGCCGATCCATCGCGGCCGACGGTCACCAACTTCCGTCCGGCGGGATCGAACGCAAGAGCGGTGATCAGATCACCTTGATCGCGGAATTCGTGGACCAACTGACCAGATGTGGTCCAAAGCTTTGCGGACCCGTCGGCGCTCGCAGTCGCGATCTGCTGCTTGGATGCCGCCGGGTTGAACGCGATCGCCGTGATAAGATCGTCGTGAGCTTGAATCGATCGAGCGCGAATCGAAAGATTCTCGAGAGCTTGCCGCAGCAACAACTGCAGAACGGCGTCGTGCGAATCGTCGCTGTACGCCGCGGCCAACAGCAGACCGGCCGACTCGTCGTCCCCGTCGAGCAGTTTTTGGCGGCCTACTTGAAGGAAGACTTGCGAGCGCTCGCTCAGAGCCTGCATCTGCTGACGGTACGCGGAGGCGCGCTGCCGCTTCGCCTCCGCGCTCTGATCTTGCGCGACTTTCGCCTCAGAGCGCGCGAGGACGGCTTCTCCGGCCGCACGCACAGCGGCTTGCCGCTCGTGCAGCGCGGCGATGGATTCATTCTTTTGCGCGGTGTTGGCTCGCCCGGCCATCGTCTGAGCGGTGATCGTCGCTTTGTTGGCGGCGTTCGTGGCGGCTACCGCTCTGACGAACGCATACGACGCGACACCCGCGAGAGCCAGGGCGAGCAGGGCGACGATCGACATCGCGATCGCCGCTTTACGCGTGCGATCCGACAGCCGCTGTGCGGACTCGGCGCGCATCCGGTCGACTTCCGCTTGATGCTGAATGCGCTCGCGCTTCGCCGCCTCATCGGCCTCGATCTTGCGTCGCTCTTGCTCGCGTTCGCGCCGATCGGCTTCCTCTTCGCGCACGCGTTCCGCGGTAAGCGCTGCGAGGCTGCTTTGGAACAGTTTTTCGACGTTCGCGAGGTTGCCGCCGTACCGTTCGGCCCACGCTTGCGTTCTCGGACGCGACTGCCACCATCGCCAGCGAGCCTCGACCTGGTCGAGAGGAAGAGTCACAGCGCCGGTTGCGGATTCGGCCTCGAGCAGTGCCAGCAACGCGCGATAGAGTCGGCCATCGCCCGCTTCCGCTGCGAGCCATCCCGTCTGCGTACGCCCGTCGAAGACGTGGACCTGTTCTGCACTGATCCGCGTCCAGCGGCGCAGGAGCGCTTCGTGCACGACGTCGATGCGCGAATCGTCCCGGAGCACCGGCACGGCGGACGGCGGCGGGAGTATGAACGAGCAGTCGTCGGCGCGGAATCGATCGAGCACGCGAAGGAGTGCGGTCCGCGGTACGCCGCACTCGGCTAAGAGCCGCGAGAACACGAGCGCTCTTCGGGTGGCGCGGCCTTCTTTGTCGACCTCGCTCAGCGCACGAAAGACTTGCTCCACGGCCAACTCTAGCCCGGGCAACGACGCCATCACTTCATCGGCGTGTTGGGAGAGCGCACCCGACATCGTGCCGATCTCTCGATACTGATCGATGCCGAGCCGCGGAGCCGTGCCGGCTGGAGCCTCTGCTTCCGCGCGGTCCCATAGTCGCGCAAGGCAATGCTGCAGCACGGGCAGCTGATCGATCTCGCTCCCGGCATCGTTCAATAGAAGCTCAACGAGCGTCGGATCGATCGTTGCGCCGACTTTCTCGACCGGTTTGCGGATGACGTCCTCGCGCTGGTCGCGCGTCAACGACGGCACGAGGAACTGCGCGGCGCTCACCGCTTCGGGCAACCCGTGGAACTGCGAGCAATCGCCGATGAAGTCGGAGCGCATGGTGATGAGAACGTAGACCGAGCTTGAGCGGCTGCGCGTCGCTTCAAGGAGCAACTGCACGAAATTCGTCGCCTGGTCGCGCCACAGCGCATCGGCGGCGCCGTCGTGCGTGGAAGTGGCGGCATATCGGAACAGCTCTTCGAATTGGTCGACGACGAGCAGGACCGAAGCGCCCGCGAGACTGGGAATGTCGTCGAGCGCTTTCGTGAGTCCGAAACTCGAACGCTTCAGCGCAAACTCAGTCCGGTCGCGGCGGATCTCGTAGTCTTCGGCGCTCGTTTGCGCCAATTCTGCGACTGCTCCGGCGAGCGCGTTCAGCGGCGCGTCTCCAGGATGAAACGTCACGAACCGCCACATGCGGCCGCCTGAGCCTGCGCTTTCCTCTTCTATCACCGGCAACAGGCCGGCGCGGACCAGCGATGACTTGCCGCTGCCGGAACTGCCGACGACGGCTATGAATCGGCTGTGCTCGAGCAGCCGGTAGAGCGAGAAGACCTGATCTTCGCGTCCGAAGAAAAAGTCGCGATCCTCGATCCCGAACGGGCGCAGACCCGGAAACGGCCGCATCGAGTTATGCCGCGCCCTTCGGCGCTTGCGTGGCGCGGATCAAGGGGTCGAGCGCTTCCGGCAGCGGCTTCTCATAAGCCGTCAGGTCGACGACCACGTCGATCTCGTTGCGCGGCGGCAGCTGGACGAGCAGATCTTTTCGTTCACCCGGCGGCGGGCCCGCGACAAGGCCGCGCACGGCAAAGCGCTTGTCGCGCCCGAGGTCGCGCCAATTCTTCAATTCGCGAGATTGACTCTTCACCCACACTTCCGCCGCCTTCGCCCAGCACAAGATGACGGCGTCGCATTCGGCTAATTCCTTGCGATGGAGCGCGGCGAGCTCTGCGGGGTCGCCCTCGAATGCCGGAAACACCGGCTGAATCCCGCGAGCTTCGAGCGCTCGTGCGATCTCGACGGCGTACTGCGTATCCTCCGGCCGATGATAGAGGTAGACGCGTGCGTTTGCGTCGATGACGTCGATCTCAGGAACCGGCGGAACGTTTTTGTCCAGGTGCTGGATCACGAACTGCGCGAACGCGCTCAGTTCGCTGCCGTCTACGGTATCGCTATCGCGTTTTTGGTCGAACTTCTCTAGGATCGTGAACGGATCACGAGCTTCCGCCGCGGCGGTCTGCGCATGATCGTCAACGAGTATCCGCGGCGCCCAGATGATCCGGCGGGCGCCTCCGCCCGCTGCAAGCTTGAGCTGAAGCGGAACGATCGGCTCGCAATCCTCCGGCGCCCAACCGGGTTTCGCGCCCAACAGGTGGATGGAAAGCTCCGCGCCTTCAAGAGCCGTCCGGACAAAGTCGGGCGCGCGACCGTCGGACGGTATCTCGCTTTCCGGCGCCGGCGCGACGATGTATCCACGCTGCCGCAGCTCGTCGACGAGCCGCGCATAGGCGGCGCGCATGTCGGCTGCCGGCTTTGCGAGATAGATCTTGCGCCCGCTCGATGGAACCGGCGTCCAAACCGGCCCGGTCGGACCTGATGCCGGCGGCGGCACGTTCGCGCGTTCGCACGCGCGGCGCCAGATATCTTCTGCGAGTTCCTGCGTGCGTTCGTGGAACTCTTCGCGCGCTTTGCCGCGAACGAAATACTCCCGGAATCGATTTGGATTGTCTTCGTCGGGCGCGTAGAAGAGATAGCCTTCTTGGCCCTGAAGCAGCGGCGGCCGCGCGGCGGGTTCGATATGATTCTTGCCCGCGACGATGATCCGCCCTTTGACGCCTGCTTCGCCCTCAGCGCCCCAGCGTTGGTTGAAGAGGTCAAGTTCCCTCAGGCAAAATTCGCGATGGACCCAATTGTTGGAGAGGACGACGAGAAGCAGATCGGAATCTCGAATGCCCTTGTCGATGATCGGGTCGAACTGTTCGCTGCGCGCGATCGCGCGTTTGTCGCGCCAGATGACCGGGGTCGGCTCGCCGAAGCACGTGAAGTGAAACTCCAAATGCTTGATAAGGGTCGTGACAAAGCCCTTGCCTTCACCGTCTAAGGGCGGCAAGTCATCGTTTCGCGCGTATGACACGAAGATTTGGAACGGCATCATCTACCCAAGGCTGACCAGGTAGCCAACCGAGAGATTCCCTCGCATTCGGCAGAGTCCTGGGCTGCCGTCGCTCGCGTCACGTGTGCACGAAAGACAGCGGGCGCTCGCGGTGCAAGATCAGCCATGCCGCGTGTTCGGAGAGAGCTTCGTGCCCCAGCTGTTCCAAGACTTTGCTCGGATCGCTATGCTGATCGCGCAGACGCCGCTTCGCCGCGTCGAACACCGTGAACATGTGCTGGTATCGCCGCGCGTTTTCGGTGAAGCCGCGCTGCTGCGCATAGAACCGGATGATGAGCGCGAGCATGCTCCCGAGCGCGAGCGGCATCGTCTCCCAATAAGCCAGAGCGCCCGGCGAAGACGCGGGCAGAGCGAAATTCGCGGAGACGATGTGATGCGACAGCATCCAGCCGACGATGAATGCGAGCGCAGAGACGGCAAAGCCGCCGGCGGCTGCCGCGACGGTCGCTCGCTCGGTTCGGTGCAGGTTCGCTTCTTCGCGCTTCCCAGCGGCTTCGTAGTATTCGACTTGGCCGTCGACCCAGCGCACGCTGGCCGGATGAGACGGTGAGTCGCCGGCTTGGGCGGCGCCGATGCCGGTGATCAAGTAGGCGGTCCGAAGCGCTAGACGGATCCACGCAAGTTCGCTCTGCTGCATCTGCAGATACGAGGCTTCCACGAGGCGATTGCGCAGACCGGCGCAGCACCACGCGTACTGAACGCGCAGGGCCTCCGCGATCGCCCGATAGTCCTGATAGCGGTTCTCGTAGTCGCTCCGCTTCGCGACCGCGAACACGATGAACGCGATCGCAAGAAAACCCACTCGTGCGGCGATACCGGCCCAACTCGGGATATGAAACGATCCATCCGTCGGCAGCACCAATTGCGCTGCACCGGCCAATGCCGCTGCGATATACAGTCCGCGCAGCGAGCGAAGGGTCAAGTGTTGCTGCCGATTGGACGCCGCGTCCACGCGATCGCTCAGAGCGGCTAGCCGATTCGGCTCCGCCGAGACCGGCTCGCGCGAAAGGTCGCGGTTGAAGCGCTCGACGTGTGCGATGGCGTCTTCGAATTCTTGCTCCCCAGCCCGGAGAGCAGTAGTGCGCGTGCGCGCTTTCCAGCCTTGACGCTCGGGGTAGATCTCGCGAGTGGAAAGGTTTTCGCTAGGCGGCGTCTGACCGCGGCGCGGCGTCACGATCTGGAAGACGGGGCCGACGTCGGGGACGTACGCGACGAGCGCGTCGCCGACCCTGCTCGGCACGCCGCCCTTTCGAAGCTCGACGACTTGCGCCGTTCCGCCGGGGCCGCGCGCCTCCAAGCCATCCCAAAACGCTACCAGCACGTGACAGTAGTAGGCGATGAAGTCGGCGACGTCGACGTAGCCGCCTTCGCGTCGCGACGAAGTTCCGACGACCGCGACCTCCGCGCAACGCGGCAGCACGCGCCGGAAACGCTCGAGCTCGTCGGGTGAGAAATCTTTCTCGTATTCCGATTGCGGCATCGGCAGACAGGCGAAGACCGCGATACCGCGTCGCTGCGCTTCCTCTGCCGCGAGAATGTCGGCGCCCGCCGCGAGTCCCGATAACACGAGCAGCTGCATCGAAGGAAACCGCTGCTGCAGTCGTTCGAGCACATCCCCGAATCGCGCGCGCAACGGTTCCTCGGCCTCCGCTGGAAGATCGCGGTGTCCGGTCACGCCGACGACAAGCGGAAGCAGTTCAAACTGCAAGCTCACGATCTTGAAATTCGGTGTGCGGTCATCCGAACCCCGTGCGGCGCCGCGCCTCGCAAGATGAGCGGGCGGCGCGATGCCCGAAGCCCGGCGTCAAATGGACTCGCATCTCGACAAGCTCATCGACGGCGCCGGCCCGAAGAAGCTGCTCTCGATCGACGGCGGCGGAATTCGCGGCTTGATCGCGATCGAATTCCTCAGCCGCATTGAAGCCATTCTGCGCGACAGATCAGGCCGCTCCGACTTGGTGCTGGGCGACTATTTCGACTACGTCGGCGGCACAAGCACTGGGGCGATCGTCGCCACCTTGATCTCAATGGGGTTCGCGACGAAGGAGATCCGCGAATTCTACGTGACCGGCGCGCACACGATGTTCGATCCGTCGAATGTTTTTCTGCGGCTCGAACGCAAAGTCTCCCCAAACTCGATCTGGGCAAAACTGTTGAATTCGATCGGAATGCTGACGTCGTCTGCGATGTACACGCAGAAAGCGCTTGCGGCGAAGATCAAGTCGGTCATCGGCACCGACGGAGACGTCGAAGCCACGCTCGGGACCAGCAAGCTTCGTACGTTACTGCTCATCGTCATGCGCAACGCATCATCCGACTCTCCCTGGCCGATCTCGAACAACCCGCGGGCGAAGTTCAATCGCCGCGGGCTGCCGGACTGCAACTTAGACTTGCCGCTCTGGCAACTCGTCCGAGCGAGCACGGCGGCGCCCGTCTTCTTCCCGCCCGAAGTGATCAATATCGGCGATCAGCAGTTCGTCTTCGTGGATGGCGCCGTGACCGTCTACCACAATCCGGCGTTTCTGCTCTTTCTCATGGCGACGCTGCCCCCTTACGAGTTGCAGTGGCCGACGGGTGAAGATAAGCTGCTCCTCGTTTCAGTCGGTACCGGGTTGAGCGAAAACGTGAACTTGCGGCTGCGCGCGCAGGAGATGAATCTGCTCTACAATGTGCAGTCTCTTCCCGCTGCGCTGATCCACGCCGCGACCGTGGAACAAGACTTGCTGTGCCGCGTCTTCGGCAAGACGAGAGCCGGCGACGCGCTCGACGCCGAGGTCGGCGATCTCGTCGGCAATCGGGCGCCGCTTTCCGAAAAGCTCTTCACATATGCGCGCTACAATGTCGACCTCTCGCGGCAAGGTTTGGATAGGCTAGGGTTGAACGCCATCGACGAGAAAGCGGTTCAGCCGTTTGACATCGAGCATCTCGACGACTTGCAGACCGTGGGTAAGACGGCGGCTCGTCGTTGTGTTTCGCCCGAAGATTTCGCGGGATTCGCGTAGGGCAGGCATCGCTTGCCCATCGTTGTAGGGCAAGCACCGCTTGCCGCGGGAGGGTGCGCGTTATGCCACTGAAGGCTTTTGCATTTGTTACCGCCTGCAGCCTGATCGCCTCGCTCGCTGTGGGTCCAGCGGGAGCGCAAGGTTCGTCACAAACGCTCTCCCCATCGATCTGCGGCACCGGCGACCTTGCCGGGGTCGTCGCGATCTACGACTTCGACTCGCCGACATACAGAAGCGCGCCCACGTCCGTACCCGCCGGCGTGAAGTCGTACCTCGCGCAGCTTCTCACCGGGCGTCTTCAGGCATGCGCGGAACACGCCGGACCCGCCGCCGCGACCGCGTGCTCCCCGGCTCCTCGCGAGTCCGACCCTCACGCGCTGTGGGAGCAATTGAAGTTCTGCGAAGGCGTGCTCGGTCTCACGCCGCTTTCAAAATCGGGCGTGCCGCTCGTCTCGGCGCAGGAGCCGACATTCTATGTCGTCCTCGGCGTCGGTGCGGGCCCGGGCGGACCACCGGGGGGTCAATCGTCAGGGGGCGGCGGCAAGGGCGGCGGCGGCGGCGGCGCCACAGGCAGCACGTCAACTGGATCCAGCGTGGATAACCCGGCATACTTCTTGCTCTTCCTCGTCGCGCAGCGGCTCGAGCGCGACATCTGCGCTCGAAGCGGCGTCTCGATGGCGGACTGCGACGCGCAGCATCCGGTCGCTGTCTTGCCCGAATCGACGTGGAATCTCGAGGATCTGCGGACGCAGTGCGCCGATGACCCGTATGTGGCGAACGACCCGGCTAATCCGTACGGCGGCCCGGGCAATCGGTCGCCGGCAGGACATGGCACGCTCGGCGCGATCGTCCTCAATGGTTCGACCGTCACGGCCGACGGCACGTTCGCGGTGTTCACCGTCTACGGCAGCAGCGAAGCGAACTATTCCGCACAAGCTGTGGAGTGCAGTTCCGGCTCGGCGCCATTCCTCTCGACAGTTTGGTCCGACAACATCTCCAACGGCAATAAGACGACGGCGTTGTCGTTCTTCCCGATCGCGCTCGCCGGCACTCTGATAGCAGCGCACTCAGCCGCCAAAGAGGCATCGCTGCCCGCGCCAAATCCGTCTTCTTCTCCGAGCGTGCTCAGCACGTACATCAACTATCAAACAGATGTGGCGCTCGGAACATTTGCAGCCAACACAAGCTCGCTGGCCCTCGGCAATCCGTCCTCCGGACTCACCTTCCGTCACACGTTCGAAGCCTGGTCGACCTCGCTGGCTCATGGGCTTGACGCGTTCTGTAAGGTGAACTCAGCGCAGAATATCTGCAAGGCCTTGAAGCTGCCGACGTCACCCTAGCGGCTAGCTCGGCTGCGAGCCACGTCGCGATAAACGGGCACTTCCCCGATTGCCGCATCCGCAGAGTGGGAATATGTCCGTGAGATGAAAGACGATCTGGTTGCACCGCCCGGCGAAGTGCCGAGGGCCGCGCCCGCATTACGCAGAGCGCTGGTGCTTTTCAACGACAGGGCACGGCGGGTAGCGCCAAATGTGACGCGGATGCTCGATGCGATCGAGCGCCGCGGCTTCGAAATCGTTCGTCCGGCGGCTCCTTCGCGATCCGCGCTTGCCGAGGCCATCCGCGCCCGGCAGCACGACGTGGATTTCGTCATAGCCGGCGGCGGCGATGGGACGCTCAACGCAGTGCTCCAGGGATTGGTTGGCACCGGCCTGCCTCTCGGTCTGCTGCCGCTCGGCACGGCCAACGATCTCGCGCGGACGCTGAAGATCCCGAGCGACCTCGACGGCGCGTGCGACGTCATCGCGGCGGGGCATCAGGTTCGAATCGACGTTGGGCGGGTCAACGGCGTGTACTACTTCAACGAGGCGAGCATCGGATTGAGCGCGACGCTGTGCCGGCAGATCACAAGCGAGGAGAAAAAGCGCTTCGGCATCCTCGCGCTTCTCTACAACGCTGTGCGGCTTCTGATCAAGATGAGGCGCTTTCGTGCGTTGGTTCGCATGGATGGCGGAGATGAATTTGCGCTGCGGACCGCCCAGCTCACAGTCGGAAATAGCCAGAATTTCGGCGGCTTCATCGCCACTGACGACGGCGCCATCGACGACCGACTTCTCGACCTTTACAGCGTCGGCTTCGAGAACGGTTGGAGCTACTTCGATGCGATGATCACCCTGCTGCGGCGGAAATACGACGAGGCCCGCAGCGTGAGAACGCTGCATGGAAGGCGTTTCGAAATCCGCACCGGCAAGCCTAAGCGCATCGAAGCCGACGGAGAACTCGTGACGCAAACGCCCGCCGTGTTCGAAATCGTTCCGCATGCGATTTCCGTCTTCGTGCCCGCGCCGGTCGTCGAGGCTCCCTCTCCGTGAAGTTGCGCAACCCGCGCCAGTTGATGCGCCCGTTTCGTTTTGTCGCCGGGGTGAGCAGCATCTCGCTGCAGGAGCTCGCAGACGAGGGCATTCGGGGCATCGTGATCGACCTCGATAATACGCTCGTCGGCTGGAAGCTGCTCGAGCCGACGCCCGAAGTCGCCGCGTGGGTCCGCGCGGCCCTCGACCGCGGCTTTGCAGTCGCCATCGTCTCCAACAACGTTCGCGCGTGGGTCAAATCCGTTGCGACGCGGCTCGGGATCGTCACGTTTGTGCACACGGCGTTGAAACCGCTCCCGTTCGGGGTCATCCAAGCGGTCAAGCAACTGCGCGTCCGGCGATCGGAGACTGTG
This sequence comes from Candidatus Eremiobacteraceae bacterium, assembly GCA_035295225.1. NCBI lineage: Bacteria > Bacillati > Vulcanimicrobiota > Vulcanimicrobiia > Candidatus Eremiobacterales > Candidatus Eremiobacteraceae > Candidatus Eremiobacteraceae bacterium. The sequence continues at coordinate 49,893 of DATGJI010000031.1, forward strand.
GTGGTCGGGGATCAGCTTTTTGCCGACGTGCTCGCGGCGAAACTGCTGGGTATCCGGGCGATTCTCACAGAACCGATCGTGAAGCGTGAGCACCGAGCGATGTCGCTCATCCGCGCGTTCGAGCGTTTCATCCTCGCGAGCTCGACGAAGAAATCGCCGTGATTCGCGCCCTCATATGGCTGGCCGCGGTCATCGCGCTCTTGACCGCGGCATGGCTGACCTATAGATACTTCTTCGGAGATACAACACGACTGACCGAAGTGCCGCCGCTCATCCCGAACAATACGCGCAGCAGCATTCTAAGGAGCGTTCGACCCGCTCACGTGATCGTAATAGTCGAGGAGAACAAATCGAACGGCACGATCATCGGGAATGCAAAAGCGCCGTACCTGAACCAGCTAGCGCGCGCGAGCGCGCTTTTTGTGAATGCGACCGGCGTAGCGCATCCGAGCCAACCCAATTATCTCGCCCTCTTCGCCGGGCAGACGAACTCCGATGCAGACAGCTGCCCAGAGAAGACCGTGCCCTCGAGCGCACCCAGTCTTGGCGGCGCGCTGATGAGATCCAGGCTCACATTTTCTGGTTACGCGGAAGCACTTCCCAGAACCGGATTCACCGGGTGCAGCGGCGGCGATCGAAACGACGAATATGCTCGAAAGCACGCACCGTGGGTGAACTTCGCGGATGTTCCTCCTTCGTCGAATATTCCGCTTAGCAGCCTCCCGTCTCTCGACAAGCTTCCGACGGTGTGTTTCATCATCCCCGATCTCGAAAACGACATGCACTCCGGAAGCATTGAGAAGGCGGACGCATGGCTGCGCCGGCATGTGGAACCGATCGTCACATGGGCCAATGCTCACAATTCGCTCGTTATCGTGGCTTGGGATGAGAGCGATACGACCTACGGCAACAGCGTGCCGCTCATCATCGCCGGAGCCAGGGTGAAGCCGGGCACGTACTCCGAGCGCGTGGACCACTACCGGGTTCTTCGCACGATCGAGGAGCTGTACGGACTACCATACTTAGGGTATTCCGCGAACGTGGCGCCGATCGACGATATCTGGAAGGTGGTCCAAGCGCGGACGCGGCGGGCATCGTAGTGCGTGCCGCGCCTTAGGACGCCTTCTCGACGAGCTTCTCGTCGACAGTCTCGTCCCGCCGACGTCTGAAGAGAAGCGCGTCGAGACTTGCATATTCGCCCGTCCGGCCTGCTAGCAAGAGAGCGCAGCACACGAACAACAAAGCTTCAATCGATTCGATCCCGAGATAGACCTGATATTTTCCCTGCGCGAAGAAGTAGTTTGCCGATAGGAACATCCCGCCGATGGCGCCGGCACGCGTCAACAAGCCGAGTGTGAGCGATATTCCGACCAGGGTCTCGCCGTATGCAATGAGCAGCCCAAATAGCTGCTGGTGCGGCAGAACGACGTTCGCGATGAAATCGTGCATCGGGCCATGGATCGAGCCGGCGCTGAACTTCGCGGCCTCGTAGAACTCGCCGTTCGGCGCGGCCCAATTGGGCTCTAACTTCGACGATCCGTACGCAAGCCATAACGCGCCGACATAGATACGCAGAACCGTGAGCAAGCTTCTCGTCCGGTCGTCGTTCATGGCGCGCCTCCGAACGGATTTCCGTTCTTAGCCCGTCGACCCGGTCCTATTTTCGTTAACCAATCGGTAATCTAGAAGGCGCGATTGGCGTTACGTTCCTTCACTCTTTGATTTGATCGCGCGCGCGAGGCTTTCGTTCATCCCGACCGCCGCCATCCCGACCAGCAAATGAAGCAACTGTATGACCCAGTGCGATGAACCGGGTAGGAGGCTTGTCTGCGCCATCCCAAGGCCGACGACGACGAATCCCCAGACGATCGCGAGAAGTGGCTGGCCGATCGGCACCCGCGCGGCAAAACCGAGAATAGCGGTGATCCATAATCCGACGACGAGCGCTATTCCCAGAGCCATATGCAGTGGGACCATATTGAAGGCGTGACCCGTCCAGAAGGCGATTCCTAAGATCACAAGCCCGGCAAAACTCAATCTGACGATCCATTGCAGAAAGACGGCGGCAGTTTTCATCGCTTCTCACTTTCCTCCAGCTGCGACAGCCGTTACGGTGCCATCAAGCGAGAACCTCTCGTTCGCGCGTCCAATGCTTGTTAGCGGCTGTCCGCGAAGTGCCGCCCTACCGCTTCTGCTCGAGGGGCCTATCCTGCTCGTATCCGAGACCAAACCGTAACGCGGTCTCGGCCTTTTCGAACTCGGCGCCGAGGTACGCGGCGTGCGAGAGCTGCGTCACGAGTCCTTCGCGTACGAACGCAAGCGTCATGCCCTCTGCCGATCGGCCGCGCATGATGTGAGCAGGCGACCCGTCCGGCAAGTAGTGCCGGGCGATGATACGCGCGGCTGCCCGCTCGACGTCGATCACGACGAAGCCTTTGGGATCATACGCAAGAGGCTCGCGTCTGCCGCCCGGCAGCAGCGTTTTGAAGCGCGCGTCCTCATGCTCTGACGACTGGGCGAGATTCGGCCGCTCGGACGTTTGCGGTAGCGCAACGCTTGCAGCGGCGGGAAATTCGGCGACGAGCTTTCGCACTTCCGCTTCGATGTCGCGCAAATCCGTCTTACCGGTGCGGTCGACGAGAGTGACTTGGCGTCGGAAACGCTCGATCGTGTGCGCGTCGATGCCGCTGAGCACAGGAAGGTAGCCCGCAGCGCCGTTGATGCGGCGTTCGGCATCGAACCCGCCTTCGACGAGTGCCCGAAGAGCCTGCGCCGGTTGGAATAACGGTGAGTCCTTGCCGCACAGAAGAAGCGCGCGGATGCGCTCGTTCGCGACGACGTTCGTCACGATTTTCTCGATGCCGAGGTTGCACGTGTACAGACGCCCCGCGATCGCGACACCCTGAAGCGCCGCCACCTCCGAGGCAAGTGCGGCGCTCGTCAACGTGCAGACCGCTACGGATCCCGCGCGATCACCGACGACATACGCCCCGGGTACGACGGGCCAAACCACGTCGCCCGGCGCGCTCCCCGAACGCAATCGCAAGACGCCGCTATACGCCGCGTCGAGCCGGCGGAACATCAGGGCACCGAATCGTTCGAGCGCCGCATACCAACGGCGGCACGCCGCTCTCAACGCCGGCTGCCCGCTGATGCGCTCTCGCTTTGGAGCGTCGCTATGGATCGCTTTATCCAACCGATCTCGGCGTCCACGAGCGTCAGCATGTGATCGGCGGCAATGCGCGCATGCGGGCCGCGCTTGCCCACGTCGCCGAAGGCCGCGGCCACCCGCTTGCGATGAAGCTCGACGATCTGCAGCCGTTTCTGCAGCAGCGCAATACCGGCCGCCGGCGTGAGCTGCGCGAGAAAGATGACGGCGACTTCGATACCGGTATGCACGGTGCCGAAGCGCGTCACCTCAGAATCGAGCAGCTCTCGAAAGCGCCTTTTTCCCGCAGCGGTCAGCGCGTACAGCAGGCGTTCGCCGCGCCTGCCGCGCGTGCCGGCTTCGGCGCGCACGCGAAGGTATTTCTCGCCGGCGAGCCGCTCGAGCAGATAATACATATTCGGACGCTTGAGGTCGGCGAACAGTTCGCCGTGCGCCCGCACGATGCGGTGGATATCGTAGCCGCTGATCGGACCGCTGTCCCCGACGAAGCCGAGGATCAGCAGCTCTTTATGCATGATAGTCAGTATTGACTTTAGGGATGCAATTCCTCTATACTGACGGGCATAAAGTCAATGCTGACTAAAAGGCTGCTCACCGCTATCTTCTTCCTCGCGGTCATCGCGGCAATCGCGATCCCCGCCCTCATGATGCGCGACATGAAGATCGCGCCAAACGCATTTTCGGCCGAAACGTTGCGCTCGGCTCACTCTGGAACGGCGGTCGACGTCGTCATGCACGTCGCGTCGACCGGCTCGGACGGTCTCGTCGAGGGCACGCTGCTGAAGGCAGATCCGGACGGTTCCTACTCGCGGACGGCGGACGTCGTGCTCGTCCGGATGAGCACTTCAACTTCGTTCGGGATGGGAAGGCTTGCGGATATCCGGCCCGGGGCACTTGTGAGCGTAAAAGGCACATGGACAGCGGCGCGCGCGACGATCGAAGCCGGCCGCGTCGTCATCCTCACCGGCTACCTTCGGCTTCGTTGACGTGACCGAAGCCTCTGCGTTGATCTACCTATCCGTTGCGAGCGCCTGGCTCGTCTGGGTGCTCATCGCAGCGGCGATCGTGACCCCGTACCTCTTCCGGCCGACGCGATTCGCGCATGCGCTAGGGCTGCTCGGTGAACGCGGCGGCGCGATGCTCGCGCGCATGCGCCCGCACATGTGGTTGGGGTACGGTATCGCCTGCGTGATCGTGATGCACGCGCTCGACGCGATGCGCGCCGGCGGGTTCTCGCAACTCGATCGAACCGGTATCTGGCTCGCAGCGGCCGCTCTTGTCCTCTCACTTTGTCAGCTCGTCATAGGTGCTGCTCTTGCCCAAAAGAGGTGCGCTCGCCGGCCGCTGCTTCGTCGCGCGCATTTCTGGACGATGATCGGGCTTGTGTTGACGGCGCTGGGTCATACCGTTCTGAACGCGCCGGGATTGTAGGTGTCGCCTTCTATGAAAATACTGCCGAAGTGGCTCGTCACGGTCGCACAGGTCGGGCTAGCGGGAGCCTGGCTGATGTCGGGCATCATCTATATCGCAACCCCAAAGGCCATGGAGCGCGTGCTCGGGATGCCCGACGATGTACGGCTTGCGCTCGGTGTCGCGATGCTCGTGCTCGCGATCGTTCTTCTGGCCGGAGCTGCGACTCGGCGGTCCGCCGCGTTTGCGATCGGCGGACTCACGGCTGCGACCTTCGCCGGCTTGCTCTGGGTCGTATACGACATCGTGCGAGCGTGGGATGCGTTCGCGCTCTTTCACGGCGCGCTTAGCGCGCTCGCCGCTGCACTCTTATTGAAACGCATACGGGCGAGCTGACGACGATGGCACTACTGGCGCTCGCAAAGCCCGCCAAGCTATACCGCTTACTCGCAAGCGCCGGGCTTGGAGTGTTGGTCGTGTTGCCGCTCACGGCATTGCAGTGGCCGCGCGTCGTCTTGGCGCTCGTCGGCGGCATCGCCGCGGCCGCTGCAGGCAACGCTTTGAACATGTATTTCGAACGCGATCTGGACGCGTCGTGCGCATCGACACGTTCGCGACCGCTTGTGACTGGTGCGGTGACGCCTGCTTCGGCGCTTGTCTTTTCGGCCGCGTTGCTCACCTGCGCATCCGTATTGCTGCTCCTCGCCGGCATTGCGGTCACAATCGTCACCCTTCTCGCCGTTATCGTCTATGCAATCGTGTACACGCGGCTGATCAAGCCGGTCACGCCGTACCACACGATTCTCGGCGGCGCCGTGTGGGGAGCACCGGTTCTGGCGATCTGGGCCGCATCCGGGAAGCCGTTCTCACCCGTGCCGATCCTCATCTTTCTCCTCGTCGCTTGCTGGACGACGCTCCACACGTGGTCGATCGCCCTCACCGAATCGTCACTGCGCTATCCCGCGGCAGTGCCCGTTTTGATCCGCGCGCGCGGTCCGGCATACGTGCGAGCGATGTTGTTCGTTGTCGTGCTAGCCTTGGCGACGATCACCGCGCTCCTACGGCAATGGCCTGCGCTCTGCGCTTCAGTCGCGCTCGTCGCCGTCGCAGCGATCGCCTACGGCGCTCGAGCGGCGTGGTCGGACAGGCTGCTGTCGCGAGCTTCACTGGTCTACATCGGCGCATTCGTCATCTTCACCGCGGCGCGGTTGATGCACAAGCTTTAATCCGGCGCTTCCTAGATTCTTACCGCCCTCTCATCTGGCGTACAGTGCTGTCGTCGATAGAAACGGTATACATGATCAGGGGCGATAGGCCTCAAAAGGAGCCTAGATACCATGACGAAGATCTTGACGAAATATGGCGGTGCGATAGCGGGCCTCGCGTGCGCCGCGGTTCTTGCGATGGCCGTGACCCCAGCGCTGGCGGCGTCGCCGACGACGTACTCGACGACGATCACGCAGGTCCAGCCGGGTCCGACGGCTGGTGAATACGACGGCAAACTGCAGCTCAGCATCTCGCCGGATGGGATCATCAGCGGATACTATATCCCGGAATACGACGGCAGTTTCGTGCCGGTCACGGGCGGAGAGCAGAATGGTTCGTACTGGCTCGACATCGCCGGTTCGACCGATCTGCACATCTACGGCCGCGTCGATACCGACGGATCGCTCGTCGGCACCGCCACGACGATGCCGGACACGAACTTGGATGGCACTGCGCCTTTCACCAGTACGTTTTCGTTCGTCGCAAAGCCGCAAGCCGCGTCCTCGTATTGATTGATCGATGGGCCGACTGATCTGAAGGGGCCGACGCCAGTCGGCCCTTTTTTTTAAAGTCGGGACCTATCTGCGATGTGGAGTAACACACGCTAGGCCGCTCGAACAGTGGCTGCGTATGCCAGAGCGCGCGAGCCGAAAACGACGAACCGAAGCAATGCCGCGCCCATCAGGCACGATCGCGTTTCTGTTCTCCGACATCGAGGGCAGCACGAAGCGCTGGGAGTCGCATCCGGAAGCGATGCAGACCGCGCTTCGCCGCCATGACGAACTCATGAAGGCGGCGATCGCTGCGCATGACGGACACATATTCAAGACGATCGGCGATGCATATTGTGCGGCGTTCCACCGCGTACCGGAAGCGGTTGCAGCGGCGATGGCCGCACAGCGCGCGGTGAGTTCCGAGGACTGGCAGACTATCGGGGGATTGACCGTGCGGATGGCGGTTCACGCCGGACTTGCAGACGAGCGCGACGGTGACTATTTCGGCCCCACGGTCAACCGCGTCGCGCGTTTGCTTTCAATCGCGCACGGCGGCCAGATCATCCTCTCGAGCGCGGCGGCCGGTCTGATCAAGAGTGCACCGTCTGCGCGTGTGCAGCTTCGCGATCTCGGCCCGCATCGGCTGCGCGATCTCGCAAATGCCGAGCAGGTCTATCAGGTGGTCGCCGATGATCTGCGCGGACAATTCCCCGCGCTGCGTTCGGTCGATTCGCTGCCGAACAATCTCCCGCTCCAACTCTCGAGTTTTGTCGGCCGAGAAGCCGAGGTCGCTGCGCTGCGGAAGTTGATGGAAGAAACGCGGATCGCGACGGTTGTCGGCACGGGCGGTATCGGCAAGACGAGGGCGGCGCTCGAGGTCGCGGCAGACATGCTTGAATCCGCGCCGGACGGCGTATGGTTTGCCGACCTGGCGCCCATCGCCGATCCGATTCTCGTTGCGAGCGTGTTGGCCAATGCGCTCGGCGTCCGCGAGAGCGAGAGTCGAAGCACGCTTGAGGAGGTAGTGGACCACCTCCGTCTGCGCAAAACGCTTCTCATCTTGGACAACTGCGAGCACGTCGTAGCCGAGGCCGCACGAGTGGCGGACGCGATTTTACGTCACTGTCCGAACGTGAAGATCCTTGCGACAAGCCGTGAGGCTCTTGCGATAAACGGCGAGCACATTTTTCGTATGCCGGCTCTCTCGATGCCGAGCGCAGACGTGAAGCTCACGCTGGAAGATGCGCTGACGTTCAGCGCCATCGCGCTCTTCGCGGAGCGGGCGCGAGCATCTGATCCCCGCTTTCAACTCACGAGTGAGAACGCGCCGACCGTCGCGGAGATCTGCCGCAGCCTTGACGGCATCGCGCTCGCGATCGAGCTCGCTGCTCCCCGTGTGAAGATCTTCAGCCCGCGCCAGCTCGCGGATCGCCTTGACGAGCGCTTCCGCGTTCTGACCGGCGGCAACCGAGCTGCGTTGCCGAGGCAACAGACGATGCGCGCGCTGATCGGCTGGAGTTACGATCTGCTTGCCGACCGCGAGCGAGCCTTCTTCCGCAAACTCGGCATCTTCTGCGGCGGTTGGGATCTCGACGCAGCGACGGCGATCTGCGGCGAAGATGAGTCGGCCGATTGGGAAGTGCTCGACCTGATGTCGGCGCTGGTCGACAAATCGCTGGTCCACGCCGAGATCAAAGGCGACGTGCAGCGTTTCAGACTCTTGGAATCGACCAAAGCCTACGCTGTTGAAGAATTGCGCCGGACCGGGGAATTCGACGCTACCTCGGCTGCGCACGCTCGGATCTATCTCGACGTCGCGCGACGCGTCGACCATCTTTTCATCCGAGAAGGCAAGACCGACGACGCGTCCGAGCTTGCCATGGCCGAAATCGGGAACCTCCGCGCTGCGATGCAATGGTCCCTGATCGATGGGCACGACGAGGCTCTCGGTTGCGAAATCGCCGCACGGCTTTCGATCCTCTGGTGGCGTGCGCTTCGAGTCGAAGGCACGCGCTGGCTTAAGGCAGCGAAGCTCTGCCGGCTGGACTCCCCCGAGATCGAAGCACGCATCTTACTCGCGCTTTCGCACGTGCTGCCTGACAGCCCCGATCGGACCGCGACTGCCGCCGCTTCCGCGGCGGCGTTTCGTGCGCTCGACGACCCGCTCGCGACGGCGAGCGCGCTCCATAGCGAGGCGGAAGCGCGTCGGGCCCTCGGCGAGTATCAAGCGGCGAACGGTGTGCAGACTGAAGCCGTGGCGCTCTACCGCGCGCACGGCACCGACTTCCAGGTTGCGACGGCTCTTCTCACGCTCGGCAGCATCGAGACGATTGTCGGCAATCGGCAGGCGGCGCGGATGCTTCTCGAAGAGAGCCGCGCGTTGGATCCTCGCATCGGGAGTGCTGCGACAAACCTCGGGGAGCTGGAATTCGCTGATGGAAATTTCGAACTGGCCGTCACGTACGGTCAGGAGGCGCTCAACTACTTCAGAAACAGGAACCGGCTGAACGAATGCGTCGCGCACTGCAACCTCGCGGCGTATTTCCTCATGCTCGAGCGGATTTCCGAAGCGCGCGATTCTGCGAGACAAGGTTTTGAGATCGCGCTCGCTATGAGAATCCCCGATCTCGTCGCGCTCGCGATCCAGCATTTGGCATCCATCGCCGTTGCGTCCGGCGCTGCGGAGCAGGCCGCGCAGTTGCTGGGCTTCGTAGAAGCGCGCTATGCAGCGCTCGGTTTGCACCGCGACACGAGCGAACAGATGACGTATGAGCGCCTCCGGGCCAAGCTCGCCGACATATTCTCAGATGACGACTTGCAGGCCCGGCTTGCGAGCGGCGCGGCGCTGACCGAAGAGCGGGCCGTGTCCGAAGCCCGCCTGATCTGAACCCTAGTCTTGGACGATCGGCAAGCGCGGTTCGTCTTTCCCGAACGGCTTAGCCACGATGCGGTAGCTGAACTGCACGTTTGAGCGGCCGCCCTGGCTTTCGCGGACGACAAAACCTCGAATCGAACGCTCGGCGACGTACAGTCCTTTTGTGTCGCCGTCCGGCGTCAAGAACACGAGGTAGTCCCTGCTCTGGTCGATCGCGTTCGCGAACGCGGGATCGATCCGTACCGCGGCGATGCCGTTGACCAACTGCCCTTCGCCGAAATCTTCCATCGTCGGCGAACTCTCGCGCGGCATGTACGAGACAAGACGTGCGCCGTGGCCGTTGCGCGATTGCGAGCAGCCCTCGTTGCACGAGCCGCCCGTCTTGATGACTCCCGAAATCGTGAGGTTGCCGCCTTGATCGAGTGAGAGCGCTTGGCCGCCGCCTGCATTTGTGGCGATCATCAGCGGACCGGAGCCAGTCGCCTGGAGACCGAGCGCCGGCATCGTCGCACTTGCGCTGCGCCCAAATATGCCGGTGCCGCTTTTCGATTCTCCGAAGAGACCAGCCGCGCTTCCCGATGAGCCGAACACGCCGGTGCCGTGATATGAGCGGCCGGACACGCCGAAGTTCAGGATCCCACCGTCGCTTGAGAGATCCAACCCGATGACACCCGACGCGCAGTGCTTCGTGGTACCGCTCAGATTGTGGGTCTCACCGAACAGAGCATTTCCACTCTTGGAATGTCCTTCAAAGGAGTTTCCGAGCTGCGACGCCGCAACGATACCTTCGCCGGGACCGTTTTGCACGATGCTGAAGCAGGACGAACCGTTAGAGCACGCTTTGTCCGGCGAGACGTCCCAACGTGCGGCGTGCGCGCGGCTGATGCCGGCCACCGTCAAGCCGAACGCCAAAACGCCGATCGCGCAGGCCGATAGGACGCGATCGCGTGAGTTCCCCAAATGAGACATTTCGTATCCCTTCTCGAGCGGGCAAGCGATGCTTGCCTTGCTACAGACCGATCGGATAAGCTTCCTCGCCGTGGAGCTCGATGTCGAGTCCGCGCTCCTCGGCTGCCGGATTGACTTTTGTCTGCGTGATGCGGCTGATCAGGGCCAGCATACCGTAGGTGAAGAGGAACGCCCACAGGCTGCACACTGTCGCTGCGACCAGCTGTTTGCCGAAGAACGCCACGCCGCCGAGCAGCAGACCGTCGGCGCCGTTTGGATTCCACGCGCGCGATGCGAAAACGCCCAACAGCACGATGCCGAGGAATCCACCGACGCCGTGCACGCCCCACACGTCAAGCGCGTCATCCCATCCGGCCTTGTTCTTCAGAGCCACCGCGAAGTAGCAGATGAGACCCGATAGCAAGCCGTAAACCACGGCCGTCGTCGGGGAGACATAACCGGCTGCCGGTGTGACCGTGGCAAGGCCCGCGACCGCTCCGGTCAACAGGCCGACGAACTTCGGTTGCCGACCGTACGCCCATTCCACGAACAGCCACGTGATGGCCGCGAAGGACGCGGCGATGTCCGTATTGAGAAACGCTGCCGCGGTGACGGAGTCGACTTGCAGCTCCGAACCGGCGTTGAAGCCGTACCATCCGAACCAGAGCAAGCCAGTGCCGAGCGCGATCAGCGGAACATTGTGCGGTTTGTTTTCGATGACATGGCGCCGGCCGATGAAGATGACCGAAGCAAGCGCCGCGAATCCCGCGGACGCATGGACGACGATGCCGCCGGCGAAATCCAGCGCGCCCCACTTCGCGAGCAGACCGTCCGGGCTCCAGAGCATGTGCACGAACGGGAAATATACGAAGATCAGCCAGCCGGTGAGAAAGAGGAAATATGCCTTGAAGGTGACCCGATTTGCGAAGGCACCCGTGATCAACGCCGGCGTGATGATCGCGAACATCATCTGATAGGCGATATGCACGACGAGCGGTATGCCGGCATTGTTGCCGGTGAACATCGTCTGCAGGGTCACGTTGTGAAGAAACGCGTAGTAGCGTGGATCGCCGACGATGCCATGCCAGTCCGGGCCGAAGCACAATGAATACCCGAACGCGTACCAGATCACGGTCGTCCATCCGAGCGACATGAAACTCTGGATCATGATGGTCAGAACGTTTTTCCGACCGACCAGGCCGCCGTAGAAAAACGCGAGCCCTGGGGTCATGAGCATGACCAGGCTCGCGCAAATGAGCATGAATGCCGTGTTGCCGATATTGACGGAGACGAGCGGAGTTGTCACGATCGTTCCTCAGCCTTCGCAGCGGGCAAGAATGAGGCGCTCGAGAGACAGTCTCCCGAACGCAGAGGGTGCAGCTTCAACTGATTCCGGCGAAGCGCTTAGCGGTCGGCCGGCGAAATCCTAGGTCGAGATCACGGCAACGCGAGAAACGTGTTGTACATCGTATCCGCGTTCGGTACGCCCAGGCCGGTCACGTCGTTATACGGGGAATGCACGAGATAGTATCCATTCGTGCCGGCAGTGAATCCAAGAAATAATCCCGTCGTCTTCCGTTTGTTGTAGAGCAACTTCGCGACGTTCGTCAGTACCTTCTTTTGAGCCGCAATCCGACCGCTGTCGACAAGCGCGATCATCCCCGCCCATGTCGGGCCGGCAAAACTCGTGCCGCAGAACCAATAGTTGCCCTGCACACCGCCTTGCGGCGTCCAGACGGCAGCGTAGCCGGTGCCGCAGTCCGCATCGAGAGAGACATCCGGCGCATTGCGCATCGTGGTGCTTGCGGCGCCCGGAATTCCCTTTTGCCATTTCGGGATCGCAAATTTGCCGCTGACGCCGCCCCCGCTGATCCCCCACGCGATCTCTTTGAGACGCGTGGGATTCGTGGGAGAGACGGACGTCGCCGTCGTGCCGCCGACGGAGATCACACCGCCATCGGACGAAGGATACCAAGGGTCGACCTCGCCGACGTTCAGCTGTTGATTGAACGGTTCGTAGGCGCCCCAGTCGCCCGATACGGCGAACACCGTGCTGCCCTGCTTGTTGAGACTCGCGATGTCGGCGCTTTCAGCCGTGAGATCGGCGTCAGCCTTGTAAAAATCATAGTCGTCTTCGGTTGCGCCGTACGAGTGGCTCACCACCGCATAGTGCGCCGTGGCGTCGTCGGCGGCGATTTTCGCAAAGCCGTCGGCGAGATGACCGAAGCTGCAATCGTTCGGGACCACGTACAGCGTGACACTCGCCTTCGGGGCGGTGCCGATCAGACGCTCGACGTCGCCCGTCGGTTCGAGATCGGTCACGGTCGTGCCGCCGTCCACCAACACGATCGTCGGGATGTTCGTGCCCAAGTGGAAATTGCTTTCGAATTTGGTTATATCAGCCGGTGTGATCGTGGCGCACGCAAGCACCGCCGCGCTCACGCCTGCGCCGAACACGTTGCCGCTGTAGATCGGCTGGATATCGTAATACGCGGCGATCTGCGCCGGCGAATAACCGCCAGGCGGAGCCACGCCGCCGCCGCCAATCGCCATACCTGCGGACATCGCCGCGGGACCTTCGTTCATCGTGGTGTCGAGGATAAATCCAGCGACGGCTGCGGGGTAGCGTTCCGGCGCGGCGAGGCCGACGTAGCGCTGATTCTTTGATGCGTACGCGGCGAAGGATGTGCTGCCCGCGGCGGCCGCCTGCCCGTATGTTCCGTGCACGAAGAGGATCGTGTGATCCGGTGACGATTGCACCGAAAGCCCGAAGCGCTCGAAATAGCGCGTGACCGCGCGTTCGCCTAAGATGCCGGCATTCGGCTGCAGGTTGACCGTGAAGTATTTCTCGGCTCCGGCCGCTACGCCGCCGACGCGCACGATGCTCGCGCTGACGGGGCGCGCATCTGCCGGCGCAGCGCAGCAGAACCACGCCGCGGCCAGCATAGCGGCCGCCGCAACGGTGGTGGAACGCATCGCTCTTCCCTTCTTCTCTTGCGCGCGCATCATGGCAACCCTACGAGTGTCGAGTACACAATGCTCGCATCCGGCACGCCGAGCCCGGTCACATTGTCGTAGCCGGAGGCTGCGCAGTAGATCCCGTTGCACCCCACCGTGACGTCGGTGAACAAGCCGCTGACCTTGCGTTCAGCGTACAGTTTCCCCGGAACATTTGCGAGCGGTGACTTGAGGGCGTTTGCGCGGCCTGCGTCGACCAGCGCGAGCAGTCCGGCCCATTGCGTGGCGCCGAACACCGACCCGCACGCGAGGTACCGGCTGCCCGCATAGAGCACGTAGTACTCGAATTGACAATCCCCGTTGAACGACACGTCGGGGACGTTGCGCATGGTTGCGCTTGCGATGCCGGGAATGCCCTTCTGCCACTTCGGGATGGTGAACTTCGCGCTCACGCCGCCGCCGCTGATATACGACGCCGGCTCGAAACTGCGTTTGGGCGGCGATGAAGACGATGCGACTGCCATCGTCACCCCGACCGAGACGACGTTCGGGTCGGAGCCTGGAAAGAACACGCCGACATCGCCGGCGGTGAGATAACTGAAGGCGCCGGCGTCCCCGTTGCTCGCAAATGTCGTGGTTCCTTTGGCGGCGAGGCCGGCGAAATCCGCATCCTCTGCGGTGACATAACCGTCACCGCCGAACGAGTGGTACGCGTCCTCGAAATCTCCGTAGCCGATCACGAGCGCTTCATATTTGGTCGTGCTGTCGTCCGCCAGCACTTTCGCCACGCCGTCCGCGATGTCTCCGTACGTGCACGCCGAAGGTACGATATAGGCGGTCACCGTGGCGGAGTTCGCTGTCGCGAAGATGAGCTCGACCTGGCCCGTCGTGTTGAAATACGTTCCGCTGGATCCGCCGTCGACGGGAACGACCTTCGGCACATTCGTGGGAAGCCCGAAGAAGTTCTCGTAGCTCTGGACGTCTGGCGGATAGATCCCACCGCACAGAACGACGGCGATATTCGTTCCGCCTCCGCCGTGGCCGAGCGACTCGATGGAGCCGTAATCGTAGTAGGATGCGATGTCCGACGGACCATACCCCGACGCCGGCCCGACCTCTATCCCGTTTGGATTCGCAAACGACGACACGCGCGCGGTGGGTCCGTCGGCAAGCGTCGTCGCCATGATGTGCGCCGCGATATCCGAAGGATACGTCTCGCGTCCGGCAATCGTGATAAAACGGCGTCCGAGATATGCGGCGCGCACGAATGTGACATGCGCTGCGGCGCCGGCCTGCGCGTACGTACCGCTCGCGAATAAAATATCATCCTGAGAATCGGTGTTGATCGTGAGGCCGCTGCGGCGAAAAAACGCCGCGATATGCTCGGCTTGTCGAGCAGACGTACCCGGCACGAGGTGCACCGTGAAATACTTGCGATCCGCGCCGTTCACGCTTCCGATAGCGTACGAGCGAAAGTCTATCGGGCCGGCAGCCGCGCCGGCGCGTGCGATCGATGGGTTCGCCACGACCATCAAGAGAAGCAACGCCGCGAAGGCGGCTGAATGGCGAACACATCGGGTGATAAGCATCTCTTCTGGTTCTCCCACGATTCCGTTCATTTCATTGTAGGCAACTGCCGTAGCGCTGACATGAGTCATTATGCCTAAACGGCGTCGGCGTTCGTGCGTGAGAGCTGAACGGGCGCGATTTCGAGCGGGTCGCGATAGAAATCGGGCCGATATTTCACCCGGTATGTCACGAGCGGCACGATACCGAGCAACAACAGGCCGACCGTCACGGAATTCGCCTGCCAGGAAGCTCCGGTCATCTGCACGATGCTGACCACCCACAAGAACACCGCCGCGGAAACAGGCCAGATCCCGCGCAGCCAAAACGCCGCGTGGTCGTTCGCGTACGTTTTCCGGTAGTACCACGCGCACGCAAATCCCGAGAGGCCGTAGTACATCGCGATCTGGATGCCGATCGCATTGACCGAAGCGATGAGCAGCGCGTTGACGCTCGGACTAACGGCAGCGATCGCGAAGAGCAAAAGCGCGATCGATGCGAACGCGATGCTTCCGAACCAGGGTGTGGCGAAGCGCGGATGCAGGTCGGCGAATCGCGTGCTGATCACGCGATCGCGGCCCATGGACATCATCGTTCTGCTCACCGCGAGAAGACATGTCTCCAGTGTGCCGATCGTGCTGACGATGACGATGAGCACGGCGATATCTCCCCACGGACGGGGAAGGATGGCATCGGCAAATCGTTCGAGGACGTTGGTGTTCGCGGCGGCGATGGCCGTAGTCGAGAGCGAGAGTTGCATACTGACTTGCGTCAGGACGAACAGCGCGAGGATCACCCCCATGCCCAACAGTCCGCCGACGCCCGGTGTCCGGTTTCTATCCTTGGTCTCCTCGGCGAGATTCGCGCTGACATCCCAGCCCCAGAAGTAGAAGAGCGTGACGAGCATGCCCGCCACGAACGATGAAAGCGATCCGCTGCCGAGCGGAGAGAACCACGTGACGGAAAAATGCCCGGCGTGCGACATCACGCCGCGTATGATGCCGACGATAGCGATGAACGCAACGCCGAGCACTTCGATGCTCGTGACGATCTTCTGGAACTGCGCGGTCGTGCGTATCCCGACCAAGACGATGATGGCGATGAAGACGAACCACACGGCGCCGAGTAGCGTCACGGCTAGCACGTTGTCCGCGAGTTGCGGCGCGAATAAGTACAACGTGGCCGACGCCGCGGGCAGCGAACCCGCGACCATGAAGAGCAGATTTGCGATCAGCACCGACCACCCGGCCATGAACCCCAGCACCGGATTGAGGCTGCGGCCGACCCATGCGTAACTCGCGCCGGCATCCGAGCGCCAAGCATTGAGGTAGAAAAACGCGATCGCGATGCCGAACATCGCGATCGCGCCGAACAGAATCGAACCGGGTCCGTATACACCCACCGCAACCGCGAGCGCCGCCGTGCTGACCGCTATCGCATTGGCGGGCGCCGTTCCGGCGATGGCGACGAGTACGGAGTCAAATCGGCTGAGCGCGTCGTGACGAAGAGTTTTTGTCGCGTTCGCGTCGTCTGCGACGGCGGCATCTTCGCCGATCAACGCGCCCGGCTACCGCACGATGGGCCGGCTGTGCCCACGTAGCCGTTGTTAGAGAGAAACGCGGCGAGACGCTCGGCGTAGTCGTCGGTGATATCCGTGTAGCCGGTCTTCATGATCTTCTTGATCGCTTGCTGGCCGACGCCGAGCATGTATTCGTCGGCGGCGTAAGCCGCAAGAACGCCGGTCACCGGCTCGCCGGCTTTCTGGTTTTCCACGGCCGCCGTCCAGTTTCGTGCCGCCTGTGCCGCGATGAGCGCAGGATAGCAGCGTGTCACTTCGATCAGATCTCCGGCCGAATAGCGCCAGATCTGTATCGGAAATGCCGATGCTGCGTAACTCGTGAACACATATGCGAAGCGAGCGTCGCCGCTGAAGAATTGCGGATAGGAAATTTCTCCGACCTGCTTCAGTTCAAAGCCCGTGTCGCTGAAGTCGCGCGTGACCTCGCGATATGTGCCGGCTTGGCGATCGTAACCGTAGATCACCACGCCGAAGCAGCAGTGCGCGCCGCCCGTGAAAGTCGAAAGCACGACTTCCGGTTCGCCTTCGTCATCCAATTCCCGAACGGCCAGAAGAGGCTGGCCCGGAAGGGCGTCGAGGATGGCCTGCGTGAATCCGCCAGGCGGTGCGCCATCGTACGCCACTTTGCCGTCGCGGGTGATGCGAATTCGCTGCAGGTCGACCATCAACGACTGTTGCGCATGCGCGTACTGGACGACGGCTCGCACGCCGCCGGATTGAGCGGTGATCTGGTCTGGATATGCCGGCGCAGCGCATGCAAATAGCGAAGCGCACAGCACGATGAACATGCGTTTCATGGGCCTTTCGTTCGCCTTCCATGCATCCAAACCCGCACGCGATTCGTATATTTGGTAGATAGGTTCTGCAAGAGATGCCTGAGGACACGATGACGAGATCCACGTTCTTAATCGCTGCGGCCGGGCTTTTCGCGCTCGGCGCCGCCCCTTCCGACCCTCACGCTGTGGTCACTCACAGCGATGCAGAGTGGCGCAAACTGCTCACGCCGGAGCAGTACGACATCCTGCGGCAGCAAGGCACGGAACCCGCATTCTCAAGCCCGCTCGACCAGGAGTTTCGCAAGGGCACCTACGACTGCGCCGGATGCGACTTGCCCCTCTTCTCTTCTACGACAAAATTCGATAGCGGCACCGGCTGGCCGAGCTTCTATAAGCCGCTGCCCAACGCGGTCCAGACGCGAGAAGATAGTTCGTTCATGATGGACCGCACGGAAGTTCACTGCCGGCGCTGCAGCAGCCACCTCGGGCACGTCTTCGACGACGGCCCAGCCCCGACCGGCCTTCGCTACTGCATGAATGGCCTGGCGTTGAAGTTCATCCCCGCCTGACGATCCAATTGTACGGCGGGCCTTTATGGCCCGCCGCGGCGTTGTAGGGCGGGCCTTCATGGCCCGCCGGTGGCGTTGTAGGGCGGGCCTTTATGGCCCGCCCCCGGACCATGAAGGTCCGCCCCACACCGAATCAACGCAAGGCGAGGACCGCATCTGCGAAGCGCTGCGGAGCGCCGTCGGCTAGGGATAGGAACAACGTCGGCTCGATGAGCTCGAACTCCATCACGATCGGATTTCCGGCGTCGTCCGGCACCACGTCGACGCGAGCGAACAGGCAGCGCGCCTCGAGCGTTGCAATCGCCTTATCTGCCACAGATCGTTCTTGCGGCGTGGCGACGACCGCCGCTTCGCCGGCTCCGCCGACGACGGCCAGGCGCTGGAACGCCTCCTTGCTCGCCGCGTGAGAATAAACGCCGTCGAGATAGACGAGAGCGCGTTCGCCGTACGTGTGCACGGACTCGAGAAAAGGCTGCACCATCGCAGCTCCGGTCGTGAGAAGCGCATCAAGGTGCTGCCGAGCGCTTCGATCTCCCGCTTCGACGATACGTACGCCGGATGTCGCCAGGCCGACCACGGGTTTGATCACTGCTTTGCGCCAGCGGCGCCGCGCGAGAAGTTTATCGAGATCCACAGGCCCCGCCGGATCGATCCATTCCGTCGGCACGATCGGCACACCGCGCGCGTCGAGATCGCGCAAATACGTCTTCACTGCATTGCGCTTGATCACGCTCGGCGGATTCCAGATCTGCGTGACTGCGCCGACGCGATCGAGCCAGCGCATGAATTGATCGAAGCGTTGATGATAGTCCCAGGTCGAGCGGATGATCACGGTGCCGGCTCGCGCCCAATCAACCTCGTCGTCGGTCCAGACCGCGGTTTTGACCGAAAAGCCGCGGCGCTCGAGCTCGTCCGCGCCCAATCGGTCGTCTGGATCGAGATCGGGCAGATCGGAGTAGGTCACAAATGTGTAGTCAGGCATGGTCTGCTTTGCGGCCGAACGTCACGCTCGCGAGAACGCCTGGCGGTGCGTCTTGCGCGAGTTGCAAATCTGGCGGCGTTCCGAGCGCATCGTTCACCGTGCAAAAAGCAAGCCGAAACGCGATAAGGGCGGTCGCATCGAATATATCCTGTTCCGATAGTCCGGCGGCGCGCAGCGCGTCGATGTCGGCGCGGGTCGTGCTGTTCGGATCGGCGGTCACCGCCGCAGCCCACGTGCTCAAGGCCCGCTCGCGCACCGTGAATGCCGGGGCGTCCTCCCCTCGCAAGAGCGACGCCGCGTTCGCATCGTCGCACAAGTCGGCGAGTTTGGAACCCCACGCAAGCGAGCAAGCCGAATCACCCAAGCGCGACGCCGTGCTTGAATTGAGGATCGCCACTTCGCGTGCGGAAAGCCGCGTTTGCGACGCGAGAAGCTGCCGCGCGTGAGAATAGGCGTGATGCACGTCTGGCCGCCACGCCCAAAGCCGCACGTAGTTCATGACATAGCCGTCATCGGACCGCGCCTGCTGTAGGAGCGTTTGGACGGCGTCATCCGCCGGCGGATCTGAAAGAAACATCTTCATGGCCCTTCTCTGACTTGAAGCCACGCGGCCTTACGGCGGCGTCACGTTGTTAGCCTTTCGGTGGAGCAGCGCGGCATCGCGGGAACGCAACTGAACACGACCGAACCGCATCGCGCATGTCCGTCGATGGTCCGAAACCGGTAAAATCGCCGCCCGCGTGGCTGGCGCGCATCGTCAGCTGGACGCATCGATGGTTGGGCTCGATGCGCCGCGCGATCGTGCCCCCGCAACTCTATTTGTTCGAGTTGAGCACGGCCCTGTGGACGGCGCAGTGTCTCAGCGCGATCGCGCGTCTCAACGTCGCGGATCGTCTGGCCGAGATGCCGCTATCGGCCCAGCAGCTTGCAGACGATCTCGGTCTTCATGCGCCGTCACTCTATCGCGTGTTGCGGTTGCTGTGCGGCTACGGCGTTTTTCACGAGGATCGGTCAGGACTCTTTTCGTTGACCCCGATCGGTCAGCGCCTTCGTTCGGATGTTCCCGACAGCGCGCGGGCGATGCTCGTCTACAACGGCCAGCCGTGGCAGACCGAACCATACTCGCACATCGAATACACGCTGCGGACCGGGAGGCCTTCGTTCGACCAGATCTTCGGCGCGCCGTTCTTCGAATATGCCGCCGGTCAACCGGAAGTTGCCAGGATCTTCGATGAAGCGATGACCTCAGTCGCATCGCTGCACGTCTCCGCGGTCTCACGCGCGTATGACTTCGGGGAAGTCGGGCTGCTCGCCGATATCGGCGGCGGTAACGGGTTGTTCTTGTCGCATCTGCTGGCCAAGCATCCTCGCCTGCGCGGCGTCCTCCTCGACTTACCGCATGCGGCGGCGACCGCCGCGGCAGCACTCGCGCGCGCCGGCGTTTCCGATCGCTGCACGGTCGAAGCCGGGAGCTTTTTCGATCGGGTTCCCGAAAACGCCGACGCCTATCTGCTCAGCCACGTCATGCATGACTGGGACGATGCGCGTTGTCGCGCGATATTGCGCAACTGCCGCCGCGCAATGCGCCCGAATTCTCGACTGCTCGTGGTGGACGTCGTCCTCGGGCGAGCTGATAACCGATTTGCTCAGGGCAAGCTCGCCGACATCCAGATGCTGCTCGTCCTCAGCGGACGGGAACGCACGGAGCCGGAATTCCGCGGGCTGCTCGAAAGCGAAGACTTTGTCATTCAGCGGATCGTGCCGACATCTGCGCCGGAGTCCATCATCGAAGCCGTTCCCAGGGGCGTGCGCTCGAGCCTACGAACGAACAACGCATGAGCGCAGACCGGGCCGCTGTAGACCTCGATCAGCTTCGCCACACGGCGGCGCACCTGCTCGCGCACGCCGTCGTCGATCTGTTCGGCTCTGACGTTCAACTTGCGATCGGTCCGTCGATCGAAGATGGCTTTTACTACGATTTTCGCAAACCCGCGCCGTTCGTGCCGGAGGACCTGCCTCGGATCGAGCAGCGCATGCGAGAACTCGTCGATAAGAATCTCCCGATGGCAGGCCGCGAGGTCAGCCGGTCCGAGGCGATCGCATATTATAAGGATAGAAATCAACCGTTCAAGCTCGAGCTCATAGACGGAATCCCCGCGAACGAACCCCTTTCGCTTTACACGATCGGCGAGTTCACGGACCTGTGTCGGGGCGGTCACGTCGCGTCAAGCAAGGAGGTAGGCGCTCTCAAGCTTACTTCTCTCGCGGGTGCATACTGGCGCGGGGACGAGCATCGGCCGATGCTCCAGCGCATCTACGGAACCGCGTTTGCGACGCAGACGGAGCTTGACGAACACCTTGCGCAGATGGAAGAGGCCGAGCGCCGCGACCATCGCAAACTCGGAAAGGAGCTGGACCTTTTCTCGATCGAGGAGGAAGCCGGCCCCGGACTGATCTTCTGGCATCCGAATGGCGGGCGCGTGCGTCAGGTCCTCGAGGAGTTCATTCGCGGCGAGTTGAGAAAGCGCGGCTACGAACCCGTCTACACGCCGCACGTCGTCAGCGAAGAGCTCTTCAGGATTTCCGGCCACGTGCAGTCGTTCTCCGAGAACATGTTCGCGCCGATCGAGGTCGACGAACAGCGCTATCGGCTCAAGCCGATGAACTGCCCCGGTCATATCCTCATCTATAAATCGCAGCCGCGCTCGTATCGCGATCTGCCTTTGCGTCTCGCCGAGTTCGGAACCGTCTACCGTTTCGAACGATCGGGGACGCTCCATGGACTCTTGCGCGTCCGAGGGATCACGCAAGACGACGCGCACCTATTCTGCACGCCGGAGCAGCTGCAGCAAGAATTCGAGAACACGGCCGATGCCGCGCTCACCGTTCTCAACGCGTTCAAATTCGAGAAGTATCGATTCTCCATCGGGACGCGGCCGGACAAGGCGATCGGCGAACCCGAGGTTTGGGAGCGTGCGACGAACGCGATCAAGCGGGCATGCGACAATGTCGGCCTTGCCTATGAGATCGAAGAGGGCGGCGGCGCTTTTTACGGACCGAAGCTCGACATCAACGTGAAAGATGCGATCGGGAGAGATTGGCAGCTCTCGACCATTCAAGCCGATTTCAATCTTCCGGAGCGATTCGATCTGAAGTACGCCGGCGCAGACGGAACGGATCACCGGCCGGTGATGATCCATCGGGCGCTTCTCGGCTCGCTCGAGCGGCTATTCGGCGTGCTCATCGAGCACTTCGGCGGCGCGTTTCCGGCGTGGCTCGCGCCGATCCAAGCCGTCGTCATGCCGATCACGGACGGCCAACTCGACTACGCGCGCCGTATCAATGAGACGCTGTTCGCAGGCGGATTCCGCAGCGAAGTCGATGCCTCGAACGAACGATTGCAGAAAAAGATCCGAACGCAGCAATTGCGGAAGATCCCGTACATGATCGTCGTCGGCAAGACAGAGGCCGCCGACGGAACGGTCAACATCCGGGCTCGCTCCGGTGAGCAGCGCACGATGACGCTGGAATCGTTCGTCGCCGAGCTCGCCGCAGAGGTGGCGGCGCGCGCCTGATCGCGCTGTCGCTCGATCAGCTCGCCTCGGCGGTTTCCGTGCTTGGCCTTGGCGCCTTCACCATCTCGGGCGTCATCGAGGCCAGACGGAAGGATATGGACGTCGTCGGTGCCGCCGCCGTCGCTTTTATCACGGCGGTTGGCGGTGGGACCGTTCGCGATGTCTTACTCGACCGCTATCCGATCTTCTGGATCCAGGACCAGCGTTATGCGATCTATATATTCGCGATCGCCGTCGTCTCTTTCTACAGCTTGCGATCTACCCGCCTCGCGAAGAGCGCAATCCTGATACCTGACGCGCTCGGGCTCGGCCTTTTCGCGGTTACTGGAGCGACGTATGCGATGGAGAGCAACGTTTCGTTTTTCATCGCGCTGCTCATGGGCGTGATCACGGGCGTGTTCGGCGGTGTGCTGCGTGACGTCATCTGCAACGAGATCCCGACGGTATTCGCACGGACGCAGCTTTATGCGACGTGCGCCTTGTTCGGAGCGCTCGTCTTCATGGTACTGGATCGAGCCGGCGTCGCGGCGGAGATCGCGGTTCCTTCGGGTGTGCTCGTCACATTGGCGCTGAGACTTGCCGCGATCCGCTTCAACATCACGCTCCCCCTCCCGCGCTAGAGCACAATCTTACCGAAGGGCCGATGAAGGGGCCGACGTCAGTCGGCCCTCGTTTCTTTAAAGCGGCCGACGTTTTGCCGCGGAGAGCCCGAGAACCGTGGTAGCAGCGGCAAGCGTCACGATGAGAACCACGTCTGCGATCGACGTAAACCCGAAGCGCCACGAGACGCCGGCGGCGGCGATCTCCGGCGCATGAATGGCAAGCGCACCAATGGCCCAGACCAACGATGTGGCAATGACCAAGCGCAGTCCCCAAATCGAGCCGCGCAAGCAGAGCACCGCGCCGAAGATCTGCACCGCATACGCCGCGCAGAGCACAATAACGGCCGCCCAGACCGAAACACCGAGTCGCGCCGGCTCGCGGAATTCAAAGTCTTCCAGCACGTGCGGCAACGTCGCGACGAGCAGGACTAACGAGAGCAGACCCGCGCGAAGGTGTGCCGACCGATGCGCCGTCAAGGGCACGAGGTGCGGCTCTCGAATCGAAATCCCATGCGTTTGCTCGGCATCGAAACCTCGTGCGACGACACGGCCGCGGCGGTAGTCGTGGATGGCCGGATCGCGGAGTCAAACGTTCTGGCCAGCCAAGATGAATTCCACCGCGAATATGGCGGCGTCGTGCCGGAAATCGCCAGCCGAAAACATGTCGAGACGGTGAATGCCGTGATCGAAGCGGCGTTGGCGCGCGCCAACCGCACGTTCGACGACATCGACGGAGTTGCTGTCACGTGCGGTCCCGGCCTCGCGGGATCGCTCGTTGTCGGCGTGGCCGCGGCCCAAGCGCTTGCCTTTGCGCGCGACCTGCCGGCATATGCTATCAATCACCTGCACGGCCATCTCTTCGCGAACTTTCTCACCGATCCAGACGAGCCCGACCGCGCGACGCCTGAGACCCCCTTCGTCTGCCTCGTGGTCTCAGGCGGACACACCGATCTCATCGAGGTTCAAGAGCCCGGTCATCACCGCGTCATCGGGCGGACGCTCGACGACGCGGCAGGCGAAGCGTATGATAAAGTAGCGAGGTTGTTGGGGTTGGGCTTCCCGGGCGGCCCGCTGCTCGACGCGCTGGCGCGCGATGGAAATCCGCGCGCGTTTCGCTTTCCACGTGCGCTCATGGACGATTCCACATTCGACTTCTCGTTCTCCGGACTCAAGACTTCCGTCCGCTATCACCTCGACGCGCATCCTGAGGATGCGCAACTGCGCGCCGCCGATGTCGCCGCGAGCTTCCAAGCCGCCGTCGTCGATGTGTTGTGCGCGAAAACGCTTCGCGCCGCTCGGGCTCTGGGAGTGCGGACGATCGCCCTGGCCGGCGGCGTGTCCGCAAACTCGCTTCTCCGATCGCAGCTGCGTGCGCTCGGCCAAGCCGAGGGCTTGCGCGTCCTTGTGCCGCCGCTCGCCTTCTGCACAGACAACGCGGCGATGATCGCGTGCGCCGCCTATTATCGCGGCGATCTCGCACGCGTCAATCCGGACGATCTGCGCGCAGATCCCAACTTCGCATGGTAAAGGCATAGAGGTGACGTCGATGATCGCTCCATTGCTTCTCGCACTCTCGATCGCGCCGCCGCATAGCGCCCACGCCTCGACGTGGAGTTCGGGTATTTCCAGCGGCTCCGCACCGGTCGCCGTCGCCGTCGGATTTCGTGCCCCAGATTTCTCGCTCCCAACTTTGGACAATCGCACCGTCAGACTCAGCGACTACCGCGGGAACGCCGTGCTCCTGAATTTCTTCGCGAGCTGGTGCCCGGCGTGTCAAGATGAAATGCCGATCTTTGTGAAGACGGCCCCGGTGCTTGCTTCGTCGCATATCGACTTCCTCGGCGTTGACGTGTCGGAAGAAGACTCCGTCGTAGGCGATTTCGCCAAACATTACTCCGCCA
This sequence comes from Candidatus Eremiobacteraceae bacterium, assembly GCA_035295225.1. Lineage (NCBI taxonomy): Bacteria > Bacillati > Vulcanimicrobiota > Vulcanimicrobiia > Candidatus Eremiobacterales > Candidatus Eremiobacteraceae > Candidatus Eremiobacteraceae bacterium. Next base: position 74,563 of record DATGJI010000031.1, read on the forward strand.
CGACGTACCCGCTTGCTCTTGACCGGAACGGTGACGAGTACAGGGCGTACGGCTTCAAGGCCATCCCGACCACTCTCGTTCTCGACTCGGACGGCATCATCGCCTATCGTCTGACCGGCGGCGAGACCGACGCGAAAGACCTCTCCGACATACTGCGCTCTGTTGCACTCCGACAGGAGGGCGACATCGTGGAGGGGGATGCCGTGATCCGCACGATGCGCTACGACATCGCATCCGGATCCGATCGCGGTGCTCTGACCGTGATCGTGATCGACGACAGTAACGGTTCGTTGGGCGTGCGAGTGACGGAGAAATGGGCGGACCTTGGAACCGTCGCCTCCGCCGTCGGCTCGATCGCGGCCGACGGTACGATAGACTTCGGCTCGCAGCGGCTGCCGCCGCTATCGCGACTCGTACTGCCATATTTTGCGAACGAGCTCGAACAGGAGGCGGCATCGAAGTCGACGGTTTCGTCGGTCACGGGAGGTTTCGCCACTAGCGTTCGGTTTGCGCTTTCGACATCGAAAGGGGGCGGCCGGGAGACGATTTCGGAACGGATGACCGCGCAGGATGTTTCCGGTTCGCAAGGCGGATACGCGGCCTCGGGGATAGTTCTCTACAGCACTTCCAGCAAGACTCCCATCGCCGGAAAGTTTGCGGTTTCAGCGAGCGGGCAAAGCGACACGCCCGGCACGTACAGTTTCACGTTACAATCGAAGCCGAGCCGGTAGAGATCTGACAGGGCGCCCGTTCACACCGCGGCGCCGGCTTCCTTGCCTTCGCCCGCGCGCATGATCTTCAGGAAGTTCGTGCGGCCTCGCACGCCGAGCGGCGTGCCGCCCACGACGACCGCAGCCTCGCCATGCTGGATCACGCCGCGCGCGAGGAGATCGGCTTCGACTGCCTCCATCATCTCCTCGGTCGTCCGCTCGAAGTCCGTCACAGTCGCGAAGACGCCCCAATCCGTGGCCAGACGGCGCGCGACGCTCGAGTCCGGCACATACGCGTAGACAGGGACCGGCGGCTTATCCTTGCTCACGATGCGCGCGGAAAAACCTGAGCGCGTGAATGCGGCGATCGCGCGCACATCCATGTGTTCGGCGATGTGGCATGCGGCGTTCGCGATAGCGTGCGAATCTTCGCGCACGCGGCGCCGGCGGCGCTCGCGCGGCGGAAACGCGGTCTCGGCTTCGCGCGCGATGCGCACCATCGTCTGCACGGCCTCCACCGGGTACTCGCCCGACGCGGTCTCTCCGGATAGCATGATCCCGTCGCTTCCGTCGATGATCGCGTTCGCCACGTCCGATGCCTCGGCGCGCGTCGGACGCGGACTGTGGATCATGGACTCGAGCATCTGCGTCGCGGTGATCACGGGTATGAGGTGTTCGCCTGCCTTGGCGATGATGTGTTTCTGCATGGTGGGCACGCGCTCGGGCGCCATCTCCACGCCGAGATCTCCGCGCGCCACCATTGCGCCATCCGAACGCGCAAGGATCTCGTCAAGCCGTTCGATGGCTTCCGGCTTTTCGATCTTTGCGAACACCGGCGTATCGCCGCCGGCATCGCGGACTGCGTTCTTCGCGTCCTCGACGTCGTGCGGATGCCGGACGAACGAGAGCGCGATGAAATCCGCGCCGAGTTTCACCGCATAGGCAAGATCGATACGGTCCTTCTCGGTGAGTGCCGGCGACGAAACGTTGACCCCGGGCAGATTGATGCCTTTATGTTCGCCGAGCAAGCCTCCGCACACGACGACCGTTTTGACCGACGTGCCGGTCGTGCTGATCACGCGTAATTCGAGATTTCCGTCGTCGAGCAAAATTCGATCACCGGCACGCACATCGCGCGCGAGCGCCAAGTACGGCGTGCTGACGCATCGCGAGTCGCCGACTCGGGCGACTGTCGTGATCTCAAACTCATCGCCGACAGAGAGCGCTATCGGACGGCCGTCCACGAGATCGCCGATGCGAAGTTTCGGTCCCTGAAGATCTGCTAGAACAGCGACGTGTCGGTCGGCTTCTCGCGCTGCAGCGCGAACGAGATCGAGCGATAGGGCGAAATTCTCATGGGACGCATGGGAAAAATTTACTCTGAAAACATCGACGCCCGCGGCAACGAGCCGACGGACGGTGGCTTGGTCGTTGCTTGCAGGACCAAGCGTCGCGACGATTTTGGTCCTGCGAATCCAAGTGTTGACTGTATCGTCCATGAAAATATGATTTGTGCCACAGGCGGCTATGCGCCTCCAAGCGGCGGGTGATGCAGTGCCTGCGCCGAAGCGTTACAGCCAGCTATCATCCGCGAAGGAGAGCGCGAATGTTGCCCATCTATCGACGATTCGGGTCCGCCGTCGGAGCAGCTTTGCTCGCTGCTGCGCTGTTCACCATCGCATCGTGCGGCGGCCAGAACTCCGTCACCCCAACCGCGCATCCCGGCCAAATCGGCAACGCTGAACGAGTCGCGCAGCCCGCGGCGACGGCGTCACCGATTCAACTTGTCCCCGGCACCACGATCGGCACCGATGTCTTCCCCAGAGGTGATACGTCCACCGGCGGCCAGGGGCAGACCGTGAACGGCATCCCGTGCCAAAAATCGCTGCAGCCAACGTTTCATCACCACGTCCATCTCTCGCTTTTCGTCAATGGCGAGCAGATCGCGATTCCGATCGGCACCGGGATGAAGAATCCCGGACATGGGAATTACATCTACCACGCGGACTGCTTCTACTGGCTGCATACGCATGACGAGACGGGCATCATCCATATGGAAGCGCCGACGTCGCGCTTCTACAACCTGCACGACTACTTCTACGAATGGGGCGAACCGTTGAGCTCTAACGATGTGGCCGGATATACCGGCACGGTCACGGTTTTCCTCAACGGCGTGCAGCAATCGATCGATCCGCGAACGATACAATTCAGCCCATATCTGCAGATCACGCTTGAGGTCGGCTCGCCCGTCGTGACGCCGCCGACATACATCTTCCCGCCGAACTACAAGTAGCCGGCGGCCGTCAGCCACGAGCTGACGCCTTCGGCGACCACCTCGCGCTCGACGTCGTGCAGACGTTCGAGCGCTTTGTTTTCATCATCGCCCGGCAACAGCGGGCAGGTGCGGCGCGCCAGCACAGGCCCTCGATCGACGTCGGCCGTGATCTGGATCAGGGTTGCGCCCGTCATGCGAGCGCCGAAGGCCAACGCATCGCGCAGGGCGTGTGCGCCGCGAAAAACGGGAGTCACGCTTCCGTCTGGCAGCGCGACGTCGTCGGCGAGCGGGTCGTCGGGAAGAAACGCCGGATGAAGGTTGAGAATGCCTGAAAAACCGGCGTTGACGAACGACGCATCGAGGACATGCATCCAGCCGAGCAAGAGCACAAGCTCGATGCGGTGCGCCCGCGCGTCCGCCGCTAGGCGTGCGCCGTATGCCGCGCGCGATTCGGCATGCCGGTCGAACGGGGCGATGAGCACGGGAATGCCGGCGCGCGACGCGCGCTCAATCGCAAACGCATCGCGCGCCGTCGAGACCACGAGCCGGATGTCGAGGGGCAACGCTTCCTTCGCCGCCAGGTCGATCACGTGTTGCAGATTGGTGCCTGCACCCGAGACGAAGATCGCGGTCGGGATTTTTCGCCCGCGACGCGAGGCGGCGGACTCGTTCACGCGATGATGACGGCCGGTCCGCAAGCGTGCCGTGGTTCGATCTCACCGACGACCGATGCCGTGGCGCCCGCCGCATCCATGACCGGGTGGTCTTTCAACGCGGCGCGCGCCGCCGCAAGCGCCGCAGCCTTGTCGGCGGCGGCGACAACCATGCAGAATCCAACGCCCATGTTCAGGGTGCGATGCGCATCTTCCATTGAAAGTTCGGCGGCTTCCGCGATCATCGCGACGATAGCCGGTAGGGACCAAGCACTGCGGTCAAACCGGGCCGCAAGATGACCGGGTAGGATGCGCGGCAGGTTCTCGATCAGGCCGCCGCCCGTGATGTGCGCCATCGCCTTGACGGTGACGCCCGCGGCCTGCACCGCGCGCACGTACCGAAGATAGCTCGGATGGACGGCGAGCAGCGCGTCGCCGATCGTCCGGTCGGATCCCGCGAGCCGTTCAACCCAGCGCTCGGGTGTGAGGACGCTCCGCGCAAGCGAGTAGCCGTTCGTGTGCAGTCCGTTCGCCGGCAAGGCGATGATGGCGTCGCCTGCGCTGACAGTCGACGGGTCTGCGAGAGCATCCCGCTCCGCCGCGCCGACGATCGTGCCGGCGATGTCGAAATGCGCTTCGGCGTACACGCCCGGCATCTCGGCCGTCTCGCCGCCGAGCAGCGCCGCGCCATTTTCAGCGCACGCTTTTGCGACGCCACCGACGACGCGCGCCGCCACATCCGGATCAAGCTTGCCGACGGCATAGTAGTCGAGGAAGAACAGCGGCTGCGCGTTGACGCACAAGATGTCGTTCACGCAATGATTGACGAGATCTTGGCCGACGGTATCGTAGCGATGCAAGGCCGCCGCGATGAGCACTTTCGTGCCCACGCCGTCCGTGCTCGCGACGAGCACAGGATCGCGATAGCCGCGAAATTCGAAGCAGCCTCCGAATCCGCCGATGCCGTCCAGGATACGCGGATCCCGGCTGCGCTGCGCGATCTCGCGATAGCGTGCGACCGCCTCATTTCCGGCAGTGATGTCCACGCCTGCCGCTGCGTAACGGTCGGTCATGCGATCACGTTCGGTGGGGCCTGAGCGTCGTCATTCAGCGAGCAGCGCGCGGGAATCGCCGTTCGAGTTCGTCGGCGACGGTTTCGATACCGTGCACGAGACCATCGGTGAGGTCGCCCTGCTTGATACGCGACGACACGGCTGCCGCGACGTGGTCCCAGAATTCCTGGCCGACTTGTTGGTGAATGCCGACATCGCCCAGCACGACGAACTCGCGTCGCGTTGGCGCGACGAAGAAAAGAATGCCGTTTCGTTCGGGCGTTGCCGTCAATCCGAGTCGATCAAACGCGCGTTCCGCGGTCTTCCTCAACTCCCCCCAGAAATGCGGAGCGAGCGAGACGTGTATCGGCGCCGACGTGCGGAGCTCCGCTGCGGCTATGGCCGATTCGATGCGCTTCGTATCGATATGCCGCACCAATCTGCGGTGCACGAAATGCTTCACCATGATCCCGAAGCGCCTCCGCCGCCGCCCATGCCGCCGCCTCCCGAAAAGCCGCCGCCGCCGGAGTAGCCCCCACCGGACGACCCGCCGCCGCGTCCACCGCCGAGGATGCTGAACAACAACCACATCGCCATGGCCGGACTGCGGATGAACAGCAGGATAAAACCGATGATGATGAGCCCGATGATGATCGCCCCGATGGGGCTGAACGATGTATCGGACGATCCCGAGCCTTCGTCGCCGCCCATCGGCTGCAACGGCACGCCCTTCATCTCCGGTGCCGGGCTGCCGTCGATGAGTGCGAGGATTTGGGCGACGCCATTCGTGATCGCCGCGTCGTTGTCTCCCGCCTTGATCGAAGGCGTGATCACGTTGCGGACGATTTCGGACGCGGCCGCGTCCGTCACGGAGGATTCTAGTCCGTAGCCGACCTCGATGCGCAATTTTCGGTCTTGCGGAAAAACGAAGAGAACGAGACCGTCATCGAGCCCCTTGCGCCCGACTTTCCACGCGGTGAACGCGTTGATCGTGTAGTCCTCGAGGGCGACGTCGCCTGTGGTCGTGCCGATGTAGACCAGGACTTGGTGCCCGGTGCGCTGCTCGTATGCTTGCAAGTCCGCGTCCAGCGCCGTTCGGGCTTGCGCTGAAAGAAAGCCGCTCTGATCCGTGACCCAGCGCGCGGGGACCGGCGGCGCAGGCGATGCCGCGCGCACAGCGGGCGCACCGCCGCACAACGCGAGGACGGCGCACAGCGCGAAGCATGTCCGGACGAAGGCAGACCTCACGCGTTAGAATGTCACCTTCGGTGCATTCTCTGCTCCGCTTTGCGCTTGGAAGTACGGCTTCTCTGCGAATCGCGACCCGAAGAAGTTGGCGAAGAAGACCGTTGGGAAGCTCTGCCGCGTGGTGTTGAACGCTTGCGCCGCCTCGTTGTACCGCATGCGCTCGACGGCGATCCGGTTCTCAGTGCCCTCCAATTGCGCTTGCAGCGTCAAGAAGTTCTCGTTGGCCTTAAGATCCGGATAACGCTCGACGGTGACGAGCAAACGCGAAAGTGCAGACGTCAACCCATCCTGCGCTTGCTGGAACTGCGCGAAGGCGCGCGGATCGCTCGTGATGCCGGCAGTGCCGCCGGCTGTGACCTGCCCGACCTTCGAGCGCGCTTCGGCCACGGCGATATACGTGCTCTTCTCGAAGTTCGCCACACCCTTGACGGTGGCCACGAGATTCGGTATCAGATCTGCCCGCCGCTGGTAGACGTTTTCGACCTGGCCCCATTGCGCTTGTGTCGCCTGATCCAGCGTGACAAGGTTGTTGTACGCTCCGGCGGCGCCGCCCGCAGTGATGAGCGCCACGATAAGAATGACCAAGCCGCATCCCAGCGCGGTTTTATTCGCCACCGGCTAACCCTCCGATAAGTAATCCATAAGAATTAGATAGCGCTTCGTTATCCCCAGGTCGTAATGCGCCCTGCGGCGAAATTCGCGCCGCTTCGTGATCATAGAGCATTAGACGGCCTCCGCCATCCGCGCCGGCCTCCGAAAGGACTTCCAACAGCGATGAAAATCACCGTCACCTCCGGCAAGCCGGAGGCGGTAAGCGCCGACGCCCTTGTCTTGAGCCTTCACTCCGACGACGATCTTCCGGCAGCGGCGCGCTCGATCGACAAGAGCCTGAGCGGCGTCATCACCGACCTTCGCCGTTCGAACGAGTTCAAAGGACGGCGCGGCGAAGAGACCGTGATTCCGATCTCGGGTGGTCTCCCTGCAAAGCGACTGATCCTTGTGGGGCTCGGCCCTCAGGCAGATTTCGCGCCCTCAGCGTTGACCGCTGCTGTTGGCGGCGCCGTGCGCGCCGCGGCCCGGCGTGGACTCTCGTCGATCGCATTTGCACTGCCTGACCTCAAAGCGGCTGATCTAGAAGCAGCCGGAGAACTTGCGGCCGAAGGCGCCGTCATGGCGACGTTTGATCCAGCTTCGTACCGAAGCAAGCGCGAGACGCGCACGGATGCCGTGAAATCCCTCACGCTCGTCGCCACGAAGGCCGGCGCGGTGCGAGCGCTCAAGTCGGGCGTGAACCGCGGTGTCATCCTAGGCGATGCAGCAAATATCGCGCGCCGTCTCGTCAACACGCCATCGAACGACATGACGCCGACGGAGATGGCTAAGCGCGCGAAAGAGATCGCCAAAGAGTTCGGCCTGAAGTTCCACGTGCTCGAACGCGCCGACATGAAGAAACTGGGTATGGGTTCCATGCTCTCGGTCGCAGCCGGCAGCGAGGAGCCGCCCAAGATGATCGCCATGGAATATCGAGGAGATAAGAAGAGCAAAGACGTGCTTGGCTTCGTCGGCAAGGGCATCACGTTCGATACGGGCGGTATCTCGCTCAAGCCGGCGCAAGACATGGATGCGATGAAAGGCGACATGGCGGGTGGCGCTACGGTCATCGGCGCGATGGCGGCGATCGCCCAACTCAAACCAAAGGTCAACGTCGTCGCGGTCATCTGCGCCACCGAGAACATGCCGTCCGGCAAAGCCACGAAACCCGGCGACGTCGTGCGCGCGATGAACGGCAAGAGCATCGAAGTCATCAATACCGACGCCGAGGGTCGCCTCGTATTGGCCGATGGGCTGTGCTATGCGCGCAAGTTGGGCGCGACGCGGCTTTTGGATATCGCGACGCTGACCGGAGCGGTTGTGGTCGCGCTCGGCAACACCACGACAGGTGTGCTGTCAAACGATCGCGCGTTCGTCGACGCATTCCACGCCGCAGCCGACCGGTACGACGAGCGTTATTGGGAGCTGCCGTTATATCCGGAATATGCAGACTTGATCCGCAGTCCGATCGCCGACATGAAGAACAGCGGCGGCCGACCAGCCGGCACCATTTTCGGCGCTATGTTCATCAAAGAGTTCGTGGACGACCGGCCTTGGATCCACCTCGACATCGCCGGGACGTCTACCACCGATAAGGACCAGGGACATCTCGCGAAGGGTCCGACAGGTGTGGCTTTGCGCCCGCTCGTGCGGCTGGCAGAGCTTTTGCCGTCGCGTCGTCTCAACGGCAAAGCGGATGAGAAAGCTCACGCCCGCTTCCGCCGGTCCTAACGCCGAAGGGGCCGACGTGTCGAAGGGGCCGACGCTCGTCGGCCCATGCGGAACGATTCGAAGGGGCCGACCCTAGTCGGCCCACGTTCGCGGCCCATTAGTCCCTGAAGGGGCCGGCGTTACGCCGGCCCAACTCGATTGCATGGTGAACGTGAATCGAGCGTTGCTCGTATGCGCCGTCGCTGCTTCGCTCA
>DATGJI010000032.1 GCA_035295225.1 Candidatus Eremiobacteraceae bacterium
CGACGACGGCGATCGCGAGCGTCGTCAAACCGATGGACGTTGCGGCTGACGACAACAACGCTCGCCCGGCGCTACCGTGCCATAGCCACTGCCCCACCGGCGCCAACATGCCGGCGAGCGGATAGAGCAGCACGATGACCGCGGCGACAGCCGCGATACGCCCGAGGGTTCGGCGAGGCAGCGGAGAGCCGGTCAGCGTGTGAGCACTGTGGCCGCCTGCACCGGGTCGTAGTGAAAGCGACGCAGCACGGATTGACCGTCTGCTTCGGCCAACCAGCGCACGAACGCGTTCGCGGCGTTCGGGTTCGACGCTTGGTTGAGGACCGCGGCATAAAAAACGAGCGGCTCAGGCCGGTACTCCTTGCCGTCGATGTTCAAGTGCGCATTTTGGTACTGGCTCGCGAGCGATGCCGAGCCAAGATTCACTTCCGGCGGCAGCGTCAGAAACGGAATCCCTAGAGCCGCGGGCTGCGTCTTGTACGCGGACGAAGCATCGAGCTGGCCTGCTTGCAAGCGAGCGATCACGGTGGGCTCGGGGAAGATCTGCTGCGCATTGAACGTGTCGCCGAGCACGCGCTCGACCAAGTCTGGTTGATGGTAGTGCGCGGCGGCGAGCTCCATCACGAAGATGATGTTGCGCCCTTGGGGGTCGGTGCCGGGATCGGTTCGCCCGAAGCGGACGTCGGAGCGCTCGAGCAACTGCCACCACGGCCTGCCGCGTCCGTTCGCGCTGGCCTTGAATTCGCTCGCAAACGCGCTCTGAGCGCTGTACGCGATCACCATCTCCGTCTGCGCTATCGGAACGGCTCGATCGGCTTTGCCGGCGGCCAGCACGATTTGCATCGGTGACGGCGTGGCCGCGACGAATACATCGGGTTTGATCGTGTCGGCGGCGATCAGCCGCGCCAATGCAGTCGCCCCCTGCGCGCGACCATGCCAGGTCAGGCCGAAGCGCGAGCGCATCTCGTCCTGCACCGCGCCTTCCATCAGCGCGCCCATCGAGCCGGCGTATGCGACGTCCAGATCGCCGCTTGCGGCGGCGGGAATCGCGCTCGCAGCTCTGCTGGTGAGCGGCGTGGCCGCTGCGAACGCAAGACCGCCGCAGATCGACAGCGTGCGTCGCAACACCTCGCGACGAGTAAGGCGTTGACAGCTCATTGTGGGACGCGAAGCTTTTGCTTTAGCGGACGAGCCCTAATTGTGCATCACGCATAAGGCCCTCAATATTGTATCGCGTCGGTCTTGAGTTGCGTGGCGAACTCGAGATCGAGGTCGTCGTCGGGGAACGTGAAGTCGGAGAACTTGTAGCCCAACCCTTGCCACTCGCGCTCCGCCGTGCCTGCGAGAAAGCCGCCGGTCTTCACCGAGGTGACGGCTCGCTCCGAACCGATGACCCAATGTCCGCCGACGACCGTGTAGTAGATATCCCACGGGATCTTGCTCGCCGAGACGGAGTCGAAGATGCCGTCCACGCGCAGCCGCCATATGATGAACGCCTGCGTGTCTACCCACGCTTCGCGCAGACGGTAGACGCGCGGGTCGCCGATCGGCTGCAGTTTCAGATGGTAGACGTAGCGATCGAAGAACGGCTCGGTGTCCAGGAGAGTCGCGTCGTAATCACGCCCCACGGTTCGGATGTGACCGATCGTCTTGATCGAAGCATCCGGGCTTGCCGTGACGGTCGGACGTCCGAAGTGAGCCGGCGCCGTCGGCCGCAGCCCGAAGGTGAAGAGCGGTGAGATCTCCGGCACGCCGAACGGTTCATCTACGTTGTCCGTCCGCCGCGGCGGGAACAGTTGACTGAGCAACGGGATGTTGATATTCCAACCGTACGGATTGATCGGCTTGTTGGTGGTCGCGACCGGAACGGCGTGCGTCGTCACATAGTCGTCGCTCGTGCGCACCGACGACCGAAACGACTCCTCAAACCGCTTGCCGTCGACCGTGCCTCGGGTGGTGACCAAGAAGGAGATGTAAGGCGGGTAGTCCAGCGTGCGCAGTTCTTTCAAAGCGTTCTCAAAGATGTCCGGACCACTGAGCTTGCCTGGCGTCGGGGCTTCCGCCTTGGCATGGCGTAGCGCGATCGCGTCAAGCGAGGTGGCGCTCTCAGTCGTGAAGCGTGCGATGCGCTCGCTCAATACTTTGGGGCACGAGTTGCCAGCGCCCACCGTTCGTACCATCAGCACGACGTCGTAAGTCGTCGACGGCACCAACTCCGGCAGGTCCATCGACGCCACCGGCGGTCCTTGCTGCCTGCTGACCGGATTCGGCGGTGCGCGCACCACCTTGAATGACGCGGGCAGTTCCATCGGCTTGCCGACGTCAGGAACCAAGCGCACCTGGCGGATCGTCGAGAAATCCCCGCCGTCGACGGTGACGCCGAGCGTCGTTTGCAGCGGCGCGTCGACGCTGCTCTCTTCGGGAGCGACCAGCGTGAACAGCGGCTGCCGCACGATGAAGGAGTAGTCGCAGCTCGTCAACACCGCCGCTTGGCTTCCAGCGACGTGGACAGCGAGGACTGCGAAGATCAGCGCCGCGGCGAATCGGCGAAGCAAGCCTAGGATCACGGTGGCCCGACACTTGAACGGCACCGCGCTA